>JAQCEJ010000198.1 GCA_027618475.1 Planctomycetota bacterium
CGCCCCAATCTCAATTCTTTCTCGCCCCTAACCCCCAATCCCCAACCCCTAATCCCGCCGCTCACAACGCCGTCACATTGCTCGATCTGGGGTCACTTACCAGCTCTCCGCTGTGAAGTTCCCCCTTCATCGCACGGTCGCGCCACGGGCCGGCGGCGTCGAAATAGGTTCCGCCGACGTTCATTTCGGTCATCAAAACTGCCGTGCGGTGCAACGGCAGTTGACCCAGAATATGCCCATCAGGCCGAACGGCGAAACTCCCCCACATCGACGGACGCGCCGTGCTGTTGGTTGCGCTGATCCAGAAATGATTCTCCGCCGCGCGGCAGGCCATCGTCGCCGGCACGATCGTTCGCCAGATGTTATAACTGCCGTCGCGAACGACCGATTTTCGCGCGTTATGAAACGATTGAAAAATCACGTCGACGCCGAGCTTCTTATACTCGCGGTACAACTCGGGAAAACGATAGTCGTAACAGATCAAAACGCCGCATTTGACGCCACGAATCTTGAACGTCACAAATCGGTCTCCCGGAGAATAGTGCTGCATGTCGAGCGTCGACTTCGGCCGACAGACCCCGGTGCAGAACCGCTTGTCGTACCGATTGACGATCTTTCCTTTGTCGTCGATCACATAAATCGAATTGTGCGGTTTGTGCGGTTCGGTCAGTCGATGCGTCGACCCGAGCAGCACCCATTGCTTCAATTTTTTCGCCTCGGCTTGAATCTCTTTTGTCGCGGCGACGAGTTCATCCCAGTCGATCCCCTTCGTCGCAGGAATATCGACCCCCGCATACCCCGAAAGTCCGGCTTCGGGAAAATGCGAGACGTGCGCCTTATGATCGGCCGCTTCGCGCATCAGCTTCAACACCGACTTGCGATTCTTGTCGATCTCGGGTTCGGTCGAAAACTGACACGTCGCCACGCGAAGCAAAGGCATAAGATGCTTTCTTTGATGAAGGGTTAACCATGAGCGGCGGGGTTTACCCCCACCGTCTTCCAATTCGTGAAGCAGCACGGCGGGGATAAACCCCGCCGCTCGAGGTTGGGCATGCTGAAGGTCACCGTATCGATTTGGACATTCGCCTCTCGACTCGGTACTCTGTACGGCACAGATCGATGTGTCAAGGATACACTCTTTTCCCACTGGCGGAGTCATCATTATGGCCGCGGCTGATTTTCGCGATCGATTGCTCAAGGGACTCGGCGGCGACTGGCCCGAACCGTGCCCACTGAATGTCAAACCGCGCGAGTCGATTCAAAAGGATGGATACCGTATCGAATCGTTGTATTACGATGCCGAGCCCGATGATCCGATCCCGGCGATGCTGCTTGTTCCTGATGGCGTAACGAAAGATAACCCCGCACCCGCGGTTGCGGTCTGGCATCAGCACGCGGGACAATATCATCTCGGCAAGACCGAACCGGCAGGACTCGCCGGCGATCCGATGCATCACACCGGGGCCGCGCTCGCGAAGGAAGGGTACGTCGTCCTCTGTCCCGATGCCCTCTGCTTTGAAGAACGGCGGGATCCCACGAAAAAACTCGAAGGGGGAAACTTCGAGCGGTTTGAGTTTTTAAGATACGTCGTCGCCGGCAAGTGCATGGCGTGGAAAAACATTCTCGACATGAAGCGGGCGATCGATTTTCTCGTCAGCCGTCCCGAAGTCAACGCCGACGCGATCGGCTGCTACGGCCACTCGATGGGTTCGACGCACACCTGGCTCGTCGGCCCGTGGGAGCCGCGTTTGAAATGTCTCGTCGGCAACTGCTGTCTGCCGACGTACCAGGCGATTCACCGCGAGCACATGCTGCACTGTTTTCCGAATTTCGTCCCGGGGATTTTCCCCGACGCCGACACCCCCGACATCGCCGCCCTCATCGCCCCGCGCCCGCTGCACTTAAATTTCGGCGAATTAGACAGCGGCAGCCCCATCGACGAAGTCCGCCGGGGATTAAAGGTGATCCAAAACGCCTACGCCGCCATGCACGCCGAAGAGAAGTTCACATCGTACATCGAAGAGGGTTCGGGGCATGTATTATCGGAGGCGATGTGGGAGCGGGTGAAGTGGATTTATGGGAGATATCTCAAAGGCCGTTGAAACGCAGAAGTCGGCCGATGACGTGGATAAGAGGAAATCCTTGATCTCGTGTGCCAACCCGACGCCGGACACGGCAGACAGACGGAGAGCCGTCTGTATCACTCCAAACATATTTTTTCGAAGTTGTCGGCGGCACCCGGCCATCGAGCGATAGATGGACTACTTCGAAACTCGTTGATTATTGTTCGAAGAATCAATCGATGGGTCACCATTATCTGTGCGGTTTTCAGCCTCGGAGAGGCGGTATTCAATAGCCTGGCGGCGGAAGCCCCAGGTGGTTGAGACATCCGGCGAATTGAGCCCCGTGAGGGGCGACAGACATGAATTGATCTCGATACCCATCTGTCTTTCGCCCCTTGCGGGGCTTCGCGAAACGTATCGGCACCAAACCTGGGGCTTCCGCCGCCAGGCTATTCACGTCCACCCCTTGCGGGGTTAAGACTCATGGCACTCGTCGACAGCCAGCATGAGATCGATCCCATTGTGAGTCTGCAAAATCCAGAGACAACTCAAACACAACCGTTACAGGCCAGTAGACCTTGCTCCCGCATCCCTGACAATCTTGTCGCTGTGGTGTACTTGGCACATGAATCGCCAAGCACACCGGAAAACCTTGAGGTCTCACAACGCTTGCGTGATCGCTGCCAAAATCTCGGCATCCGTCGGGTACTCGCTCGTCGTCACCTTTCGTAGAGGGATCGGGATGTCATCCATCCGATACGCCGTCCCGATCGTGTGGTAACCGTAAATGGCGGACGTGAACTGCACGGTCGGCGACCATGTCGGCGTCGCGTGCGGATAGTCGAGAACGATCGTCGGGATCTCAGCGAGCCTTTGCATCGCGGCGTCCGAAAAACCGATGAGGCTTTCGCTACCGACGACGAGGGCACAGTCGACGTCGCCTCGTTCCAGCATTTCATTCGCCGAGAATTCGCCGGGGTTGTATCGAGGGTATCCTAGTGCGAAATTCACGCTGAAAGGGTAGCCGGTCTGCCAGATCAGGACGTTGTCGGCGCCCGAAACGTCGCCGGGAATGCGCATTCTCCGCGCGACAAACCGCGTGTGATCGTTCAGTTCGGCGACCAGACGCAGCAATCCATCGACGGTGAGATGCCCCAACGATTGCTGCGCGATGCCGAGACCGAAGAAGATCACGCCGTACTTACAGCCAACCATCAACTCGTGTAACTGGCGAATCGTGTCGTCTTGTAAGGCGGCGTTGTCGTTGCGTAGCGATTGGCGGAGCTTCCAGATCAGTTCGAAGTCGAATTCTTTGTCGACCTGAATAAAAACATCGGCAACGTCGGAGGTCGCCGTCGGCTTGGTGTCGATGACGACGAGCGTGCGATCGGTTCTGCCGCGCGGCAAGAATTCACTCGCGGGATCAGCGGAGTAGCGTTCGAGATGCCGGGGATGAGTCGTTTGCGGATCGACCCCCCAGAAAATCACGAGGTCGGCCCGCTGACGGATTTCACCGAGCGAGCAGGTCGATTCTCCCGCCGTCTGAATCGCCATGATCGACGGCCCGTGACAAATCGACGCGGTTGTATCGATCGTCGCCCCCAGTTTCTCAGCGAGCGCAACCGCTTCGCGCTGCCCTTCGGTGCTGCTGCGCGAGAGTCCGTAGATCAGCGGAGAACGACTCGAAGCAAGAACCTTCGCGGCATAGGCGATGCCCTCGGCGTAGTCGATGGCATCGCCGTCGATTTTCGCGGCAGGAGGCCGATGACGATCGAGCTCCTCGAACCACGGCAAAGCGAGCGAACAGGCGCGGTCGGCCTGCACGAGTTTTCCCTGCGCTAGATGCAGCGTGAGATCGTCGCAAACGCACCCGCACACGGTGCAGGCGACGTCGGCGACGGATTCTGTCGATTCGGGAAGGGAAGTCACGTTCTGAATCTCAATTGGTCTGTATTTGCGATTTGTACAACAGGCGGATTATAGCAACTTGAATGGTTTAACCTTCTTGAAATGGAAGAATCTGATTGACGAAACGAGGGAAGATACAGACAATGATCGCACTGATGACACTCGTCTTACGACAACCATTACGACGTTCGTTACTGTTGGTATCTCGTAACATAATATTGAATACATATCTTTTTCGGACCCAGCAGGAATTCAGATATGAACCCCGCCAAATTGACGCTCCTGTTGCCGATTCTGCTCATCACCGTGGGAACAGGCTGGCTGCTGACAGCTCTGGAAATCGCGCCGAACATCGATTGGATCTGGACGCTGGGGCTGCTGATCGTCGGCGTCATGACCTTTGTATTGGGAGGGTTCGATAAAGCGACTTTCGTCGTCGGTGGGTTCTTCATCATCGCCAGTTCGATGTCGGTGTTGCGGCAAACGGGGCGAATCACGCTCAATATCGAGGTGCCCGTGCTGGTGATCGCCAGTGGCGTACTGATGATTTTCGCTCGCAGCTCGAAGATTCCTACGCCCGGATGGGTTCAGGACTCGCCGCCACAATCGAACGTTGAGTAGCGGCATGGAATTGTCCAGCGATTCTCTCAATTCATCACAAGACCGATGTTTCGT
This sequence comes from Planctomycetota bacterium, assembly GCA_027618475.1. Taxonomy (GTDB): domain Bacteria; phylum Planctomycetota; class Planctomycetia; order Planctomycetales; family Planctomycetaceae; genus JAQCEJ01. The sequence goes on from JAQCEJ010000198.1 coordinate 4,647, forward strand.
CGATCTCCTTCCGTTTGACAGTAACATTGATGAATTCCGCACAGATAACGTCAACGAACCAAAAACCGGGTGCATCCGTTAAATGGTGGTGGTCTCCGGCCCGAAGGGCCAGCCGTTCCTATAGCCAGGTCCGCAAGGGCCTGGTCCATGTCGTGTGTAGAAATGTCTTG
>JAQCEJ010000007.1 GCA_027618475.1 Planctomycetota bacterium
ACACACAACACCACAGCGCAAGTCGCCTCAGACTACCAAGTTAACCCAGAGTGCGCGCTGGCCCTGGGTTCTTTTTGACTTTGGCATTGGCATTTTCTTCGTCGGGGAACAGCACTTCGCCCGGTACGATGGCGGGCCTGTCTGCTCCTAACGGCTGCCACCAGAGAGTGATCCATGCACCGCCGTCATATTCAAAATATTCGACGGTAATTTTCTGAGGTTTACCGGTGAGCTCCACGGTTGCGGTATGAGAAACAAAACCACCGCGCCATTCGTTAATGACGGGTCGACCGTCGATATATAAACGAAAACCATCATCCCCCATGAGTGTGAGTTTGTAGGCTCCCTTCACGGGGGCTTTGATGTAACCCGACCAGCGAATCGAAAAATGGTCGAGGGGGAGACTTTTATCCGGACGAATATAGGCCCAGTGCCAATCGACATTGGGGTCGATGCGCGTCGTGACCAGTTGCTTCAGTTCCTGGTCGCCAAACAGTTCGGCCTTCAGACCGTTGACGACATCGTCTCCCACGGCGGGTAATGTGCTTGTAACAATCAGGAGTACGAAGAGCCAAAAAGCAGAATACCGCATCTCGAAACGCCTTCTAGATTTCTTCCCGTTATTTCGTTCATTCTTCTTCACAAGACGATGACCTGGTGATACCGACAAAGTGAGTGCTATTGTACTGATATTGAGTCATTTTTCCATTCTGTGGCGGGTCCGGCCTCATAGAGGCCGATTACAATACTGGGGGGACGGCGTGAAATCGGGTTTATGATTTTGACGATGCTCGGCGCGTCGGGTACAATCAGACCACCCCGAAATCGCGATGGACCGGTGATTGGTCGATCGCGCCGCCGGATGGATGTGTTGTTCGTGCCGAAGTCAGCTGTCATCCTGCCGTCATCCAACCCAGCCGAGTGCCCGACATGCAAATCGCCGTTTCGAATTTACTTCGCCGCGCGACGGATACGATCTTCGTGTCGGCAGCGATCGCCATGGTGTTCGGTTCGACGGTTCATGCCGAGGAACCGGCGGGAGGGAAGATTGATTTTGCCCGGCAGGTGATTCCCATTCTGGCGGGGAAATGTTTTGCGTGTCACGGTCCCGATGAAAATCAGCGGCAGGGAGAATTGCGTCTCGACGTCGCCGAGAGAGCGCACGAGAAAGTGATCGTGCCGGGCAGCGCGGCGGAGAGCCCTATCATTGCGCGGATAACCAGCACTGATGCCGCGACGATGATGCCCCCTCCCGATTCGAAACTGACGTTAACCCCCGACGAGATCGCCACGTTGACGCAGTGGGTGAACGAGGGGGGAGATTTCCGCGTTCATTGGGCGTATCAGAAGCTGGTTCGTCCCGAAGTCCCGACGACGAAACGCGAACGCTGGTCTCGCAACGACGTCGATCCTTTTGTGCTCAAGACGCTGGAAGACAATAACCTCGATCCGTCCGATGAAGCCGACAAGGTGACGCTTATTCGCCGACTGACGCTCGATCTAACGGGATTGCCCCCGACGATCGCAGAGGTGGACGCCTTTCTAAACGACGACCGTATCAATGCATACGAACGGCTTGTCGATCGGTTGCTCGCGTCGCAGCACTACGGCGAGCGGATGGCGATGGAATGGCTCGACCTCGCACGATACGGTGATACCAACGGTTACGAAAGCGACAGCGATCGAGCAATGTGGTTGTATCGCAACTGGGTGATTAACGCCTACAACACCAACATGCCGTTCGATCGGTTTACGGTCGAACAAATTGCCGGCGACATGTTGCCTCACGCCGACAAATCGCAAGTGATTGCGAGTGGATTCAATCGCAATACGACTTACAACGAAGAAAGCGGGTCCGACCCCGACGAATTTCGGGTGGTCTACGCGGTCGAACGAGCCAGTACGACGGGAACCGTCTTTCTCGGGTTGACGCTCGGATGTGCCCAGTGTCACGAGCACAAGTACGACCCGATTACGCAGAAAGAGTTTTATCAATTCTATTCGTTCTTCAACAACGTCGACGGCGAACTGGGAGCGACGGGTCACGACATTCCGTTACCGCCGATCCTTTCGTTGCCGACCAAAGAACAGACGCAGCAGTTGCATTCAATTCGGATGGAAATCGACAGCGTGAATGAGGCAATCAAAGCCGCAGTCGCGCAGGTGAGCGCGGCGAGCGTTGCGGCGGAATTTCCCGGGCCTCCCGCCCTTCCTGTCGACGCCGATAAAGAACCGAAGCCCGAAGAAGTCACGCATTTCGCCGCTCAACCCGACTGGGAAGCGTATGAATTGAAACTCGCAACCAGCCGTGTTCCGGCAGAAATTCTGGAGCTCCTTAAGGTTGACGTCGCAACGCGAACAGAAGAACAACGGCAAAAACTGCACGACTATTTCGTCGAAAACGCCTACGCCACGGCAAAACCAATCTTCGATACGCTGCGTACTCGGCGCGACGAACTGACGTTGCGCGAAGCGGGAGTGAACAAGGCGATTCCCACGACGATGATCATGCGCGACCCCGAAGAAAAAGTACCGGCGTTTGTGCTCATTCGCGGCGACTTTCTGCAGAAGGGGGACCAGGTTTCTCCCGATGTCCCGGCGATCTTTCCGCCGATGGGGGCGGAACAGCCGCGCAATCGGTTGGGTCTGGCGCGCTGGCTGATCGATCCCGACCATCCGCTGACAGCCCGTGTCGCCGTGAATCGGTTGTGGAAACAGTTTTTTGGTGCAGGGCTCGTCCGGACGATGGAAGATTTCGGGGTCCGCGGCGAATTGCCGTCGCATCCCGACCTGCTCGACTGGCTGGCGACCGAATTCATTCGCAACGGCTGGGATGTGAAACAGATTCAAAAGTTGATTGTGATGTCGGCCGCATATCGCCAGGCGTCGATCTATCGCCCCGATGCCGCCGCGATCGACCCCTACAACCGGTTGCTGGCTCAGCAGAACCGATTTCGCCTGACGGCCGAGGAAATTCGCGATTCGGCATTGGCGGTCGGCGGATTGCTCGACGATGAAATCGGCGGGCCGAGCGTGTTCCCATATCAGCCTGACGGCTTTTATGCGGACAAAGGACGATGGAGCTGGAAAACCAGCACCGGCAAAGATCTGTACCGTCGCGGCCTGTACACGTTCTGGCGACGGACGACGACGTATCCGACGTTTGCCATCTTCGATGCCCCGACGCGAGAAACGTGCACTGTCGACCGTCCGCGCACCAATACACCATTGCAGGCGCTTGTCACGTTAAACGACCCGACGTTTGTCGAAGCAGCACGCGTTTTTGGCGAGCGGATTTTGCGTTCGGCGGCGACGACGCCGGAAGAGAAACTCACCTTCGCATTTCGCACGGCACTCTCACGCGCGCCGGACGACCATGAGAAACAAATTTTGCTCGACCTGTACCGCAAGGAATCCGAAAAATTCACGACCCATCACGAAGCCGCGAGCGAACTGGTGAAGCACGGCGAATATCGCGTCCCCGATGATCTGGATGTTGTGCAACTGGCGACGTGGACGGCTCTCACGAATGTGGTGTTGAATCTGGACGAAATGATCACGCGCGAATAATCGCCCTGGCCTGAGCATGAATCTAATCGGGAAATGATCTGGATATGAATCCGCTCGAACTCAATTATCAACTGACGCGACGACGGTTTCTCAATCGGACTTCGGCGGGATTGGGGGCCGCGGCGGTGACGGGGTTGCTCAACCCGCAGTTGTTTGCCGCGAACGATATGAACGGCAACTCCGGTGCGATGGGCCGGCCGCATTTCCCGGCGAAGGCCAAGCGGGTGATTTACCTGTTCATGGCGGGGGGGCCGTCGCAGATCGATATTTTCGACCCCAAGCCGAAGCTGAAGGAACTCAACGGGCAGGAACTCCCCCCCTCGGTGAAAGGTGAGCAGCGGATCACACTGATGACCCGCAATCAGAAACAGTTGCTCGTTGCCGCCTCGCCGATGAAGTTCATCACGGCGGGAGAATCGGGCCAGGTGATGAACGAGCATTTGCCGAATCTGGGAAAGGTTTCCGATGAAATCGCGATCATTCGGTCGATTACCAGCGAACCGATCAATCACGACCCGGCAGTCAACATGATGCAGACCGGTGCCGGACGAGCCGGGCGGCCTTGCATAGGTTCGTGGCTGTCGTGGGGGCTCGGCAGCGAGAACAAGAATCTCCCCGATTTCGTCGTGCTGCTTTCGGGAAATACGGGTCAGCCGGTGATCACGCGGTATTATCACAGCGGGTTTCTTCCCAGCCGTCATCAGGGGGTCCATTTTCAATCGAAGGGAGACCCGGTTCTGTTTCTCACGAATCCCAAAGGGATCGACCTGCAGACGCGAGGAGAGTTGATCGACGGCATTAACCGGCTCAACCAGCGACGGCTCGACGTCGTGGGCGACCCCGAAATTGAAGCCCGCATCAATTCGTTCGAACTCGCTTATCGCATGCAGAGCAGCGTTCCCGATTTGATGGATCTCAGCAGCGAATCGAAACAGACGCACGAGATGTACGGCACGAATCCCGGTGAAGTGTCGTTCGCCAACAACTGTCTGCTCGCTCGGCGGCTCGTCGAACGGGGAGTGCGGTTCGTGCAGCTTTACATGCGAGACTGGGACATGCACAGCAACATCATCGGACGCATGCCCGATAACTGCAAAGTCATTGATCAGCCGATCGCCGCGCTGATCACCGATCTCAAACAGCGTGGCATGCTCGACGAAACGCTGATCATCTGGGGGGGCGAATTTGGACGAACGACCTATTGCCAGGGAGACCTCAAAGAGACGTTCGGACGCGACCATCATCCCCGTTGCTTCTCGATGTGGCTTGCCGGCGGCGGCATCAAGGGAGGAATCACCCACGGTCAGACCGACGATTTCGGTTACAACGTCGTCTCCGACGGCGTACACGTTCACGATTTGCAGGCGACCATTCTGCATTGTCTCGGCATCGACCACGAGCGCATGACGTTCCGCTTTCAGGGACGCGATCAACGTCTGACCGACATCGGCGGAAATGTCGTTCAGCCCCTGCTGGTGTAAGCGGTCCCTTGATTACCCGCGTGTATAAACGAGCGAGAAATTCGTCGTGTAATCGGAATCCAACCGCCCGGGGTTCGGTCGCGAATTGTATTCGTAACGAAAGTCGACCTTGAATTTCCAGCGTCCCCTCTCGTCGAGCGTAAAGAGCACTCCATGTGATGAGACGATACGAATCAGCCCGAAGTCTTCGATGCTGGGGTGTGCCGTTGTACGGTGTTCGTACGACGCCGACGAACCGATCGGCCACAGTGTTTCGATTTCGGAAAACAGGTCGGGTGTCGTGCGATGATTTCCCGGATGAATGAATTTTTCGTACGTCACACCGGGACCGACGCGGGTGATCAGCTTTTTGTTCGGTTCGTTGATGAACTTGTAACCGAGTCCGCTCGATAACGTACCGCGATAATCGAGATTCTCGAATTCGTCGTATTCATTCTTCGTGACGACGTAGACGATCCAGTTTCCTTCGCGATTGAAGTCGGTATTCGAGTTAAGAATCCAACGGTTCGACGCAATGACGCCGCGGTTGCGTCCATATTGGCCGCTGAAGTCGACTTGCGTCGATCGCTGCTCGGTCTCGTGCTGAAATTTACCGCCGAGATTGACATACTCTTCGATGCTGTTGCCGCGAAGTACGCGTGCCCCGAGTTCGAGGCGGTGCGTCCAGGTTTCGAACGTTTCGCAAGTCCAGTCGTAGAATTCGTCCCAGTAACCGTCGTTCGAAAGTTTTCCCTCGCTCGGTACGAGGTTCCCGTCTGCATCAATCGTCGCTTCTGTCGGCGGCGGCCCCTCCGTCGGGTTCGTTCCTGTATCAACGACCGCGGCAGGGTCGGCGAGCACGTAGGTCGGAGGTGCTGTACCGTCGTCCGTTGGCGGCACGACTGTTGGCGCGGGGGGAGGTTCCGCCGGTGGATTGTTCGCCGACGAATCGCCGTCGGCGAGAAATTCAATGCGCACGACCGAATCGAGCGGGATCGACGAAATCTTTCCGTCGGCGTCGATCCATTTCAGTGAATTGTCGACCACGTCGAGGCTGATGCCTTCCAAAGTCGTGCCATCCGTCAGACGAAGACGTTCTTGAGCCACCGCATCGCTCGAAACGAAGAGGCTCAGCGCAAACAGGCAAATCCCTGTCAACAGACTTGAAATCAGACTCGGTTGCTTGATCATGAAAATTAAGCCTGAAGCGAGACCGTCTGACAACGGTCGGGCCACAGACATCGTGCATCGCCTTTTTGATCGATGGGATGAATTCTTCCTTTATGTGCGGCCGGGCATTCTATTGAATTTTGAAAATCGATCAATTCGAATTTGTAATCGACGATGCTATCAGGGGTTACGGTGTCACATTTATTCTGCCAAAATAGGGTAACAGATCAGTTTTGACGCAAAGAAACAGGGGGCACACGGTCAACCTAGATTCGCCAATAATTTTTGGAATGAGGCCTGCTGTCGAATGGTTCTGGGTTGTCACGAGTCAACAGGGGAGATTAAACTGCCGAAATGTTATGAAATCGCCGCAGGTCGGTGCTATAATTCACTTTGAATGAAATTCACCTTTGAATTTTGACCGATAGTTTTATTAGTCGTCGGTGTCAAACCACGTACATGCCGTCGGTCTTGTTACAATCCAGTGAAAATGTGATCTCCCTGAGGAGAATGGAATCGCGGAATGGCCCAGAAAACTGAGAAAAAATCACGCAAGAAACTTCCCAAAGAGGTCGCCGTTATCAATGCCGATAACTGCACCGGTTGCGAGGCGTGCCTCGAGGTCTGCCCAGTCGACTGTATTTACAAAGTTCCCGGTGACCGCATTTCGGTGCTGCAATCGTGGTGCGAGATCGACGTTGAACGATGCGTCGGCTGCGAAGTCTGCGTGCATGTGCCGACGAAAAAGACCGATCCTTACGAACTGACGGTCTGTCCGTGGGACGCGATTGAAATGATTCCGACGATCGAAGTCGCCAAATACGTTTCGGAAAAAGGGGGCCCCCCCGAATATCTGAACGAAAACTGGGACCGCGTCGTCGAGCCTGCCATTCGCATGGCGGTGCTTGCGTCGGAACAAGCCTGACGGTCACTTTCTTCTTGCCGACGAGATTTGGAAATGGGCGCGCGATTCCGAGTCTTGATCACTGATCGGCCCTGGCCTGACAGTCGAATCGAGCGAGAGATTCTCGGAAAAATTTCGGCGGAAGTGATCGAAGCACCGTCGGACGACGAACCAACTTTAGTTTCGCTCGCGCGAAACGTCGATGCGATCGCCACCTGCTGGGCCAAAGTGATGAGACCCGTCATCGACGCGGCGGAACAGTGTCGCATCATCTGCCGTATGGGTATCGGTCTCGATAACATCGCCGTCGATACGGCGACAGAGCGGGGAATTCCCGTCACGAATGTTCCCGACTATTGTGTCGATGAGGTCTCGGATCATACGATCGCCCTCATGTTGTCGTTTCTCAGAAAGACGGCGTTTTATCATGCTCGAACCAAGTCGGGCGAGTACAAATTGCAGGCCGGGCCGCCGTTGCGTCGGCTGTCGGCGTTAACGCTCGGGCTGATCGGGCTCGGACGCACAGGACGGCTCGTAGGACAAAAAGCCCACGCCCTGGGGATGAACGTTATTGCGTGTACGCGAAGTCGCAACGGTTCTTCGTCAGCCCCATCGTCGCGGGGAACCAAAGGCGTGACCGAAGTGGGATTCCCCTGCCGATTTGTTCCGTTAGCTGAGTTGCTGGCCCAAAGCGATGTTGTTTCGTTACACGCACCGTTAACCGACGAAACCGAATCGCTTATCGGACGCGAACAATTCGCATTGATGAAACCGTCGGCCTATCTGATCAACACGTCGCGCGGGGGATTGATCGATCACGATGCCCTTAATGAGGCTTTTGACAAGAATCGCCTCGCCGGTGCCGGACTGGATGTTTTTACGCCCGAACCTCCCGATTTGTCGCTGCCGTTGTATCGCGACGAACGGGTTGTTGTCACACCTCACGCGGCGTTTCTGTCCGAAGAATCGCTGGTCGATCTCCGCACGTGTGTCGCTCATCAGATCAAGGGGGTGTTGACCGGAGAACAACCGAACAACATCGTCAATCCGGATTATGAGCACTATCGTTAAGACCAGTCGCTCTCCGGGACTGACATCGTGGCCGAGGTGAAGACATTTCACCGGCGGATTTTCTCAGGGGCCGATTCGTGGGCTATATTTACCGGAGACAAGATCGTCCCCGATTCCCTCTGTCCATTGACGTTTGAAATGAAAAACAACGCTCGGAAAAGCCCTCCCCTTCCCGTCGATCGATTGCAACAGCAATTGACCGAAAAGGAAGAGGTGATAGCGGCATTAACCGCACAACTGGAACAGGCAGCCGACGAATTAGATCGCCGGCACCGCTCCGGCCATGATCGCGGTATGACTGTCACCGGCGGCGGAAGCGGATTCCCCCCCGAGTTGATCGAACACCAGAAGGCAGTCACCGACGAGTTGCATGCCGCCGTCGAACGCTGGGACGAAATGCAGGTCTCGCTGACACTGGGTCGGCTGGAGATGCAACTCTTGGAAATCCGAGATTTGATTACAGGGACCGAACTCCCCACGGCGTCGCACAATGCCGTCGATCGATCTCCTTCGAAAAAGGCGAAATCCGAACCCGACTGGGAATCGATCAAGTCTCAATTCATTGACGCTCCCGGCGACGAGTCGTTGGCAAACCCAGCTCCTCCGGCTCTCGATGAGAAGCCTGTTGATAACGAACCATCAGCATGCCGAACATCGGACAACGGAGCGGAAATACATGCTCGACCGATGCAGGATTGGGAAGCCGAAATTCCCGTCCCCGTCGATATTGAATCGGCTGATACCGAGACGTTGAAAAACGCGATCGAGATTCGAGACATATTTATTGTCGAACTGACACAGCGGCTCCGATCGATTCCCATCGATGCCCCGCCACGAAACTGGGATGGTTTGATTGCGGTCCCCGAAGAACTGCAGCGCGGGTTGGAAGCCGTACGCACAAGGTACGATGAAAAACTGCGTTGTGCCGAAATCGAACTATCGCTCGAACGCGCCCGACTCGGTCGGGAAGAAGCGCGTCTGCTCGAACTTAAAGAATCGCTCGAACAACAACTAAAACGGCACGGACATCATCCGCAAGATCACGCCTCGGCACACGCCGCCAACGAGAATGCTCATGTCGACTCGCCGGACAAATCGAGCTTGTGGCGATTGCTGGGGAAGAAGTAGGCAAATCGATTCGTCGACCGTTTGTCCTCGCAGTTACCGCGTTGTCCCGTCGAGGAGCGACCCTAGGTCGCGGATTTGTTCGTTGTGCCGTTGTAGATCGTCCTGCAATTCGTCGACCTTCGACTGGTAACCGAGCCGGCGGGCGAGGAACAGGAATTCTTCACTCTGTGGAGGAGGAACTGTCAAATCCCAGGCGTTGCCGCGCACCATTCGCAAGGCATCGATCAGATGCCGCTGAAAGATGTAACCGTCGCGCAGTTTTTCGAAGTTGTCTTCCGAAAGAATTCCCGTTGCCCGCAAGGCATTCATCGCTTTGAGCGTATTCGTCTCTCGTAAGGCCGGATCGCGATGTCCGTATGAGATTTGCAATCCCTGAACGAGATATTCGCAATCGACGAGTCCCCCTTCGGTCAGCTTCGCGTTGATCGTGCCGGCGGTGACGAGCTGACGCAATTGCCGTTCGCGCATGGCCCGCATCGAATTGACGTCGAAGGGTTCGCCTGTAAAGACCAGCCTGTCGCGCAGGTCGACGATTTCTTGTCCGAACGCGAGATCTCCCGAGATGGGCCTAAGCTTGACGAGTGCCTGCCGTTCATATGGCCAGGCGGGACCATCGGGACGAAAATATTGTTCGAATGCCTCGCGAGCCACGGCGAGACTTCCTGCCCGTCCATAGGGCCGCAGCCGTAAGTCGATGTGAAAAATCCCTTCGCTGCGCGATTGAATCGCCTGTGAAAACGTTTCGACCAGCTTGATGTAATACTCGGCTGCGGTGATGATTTCGGGACCGGCCGTCTTGCCGGAATCGTCGTACACGAACATCAATTCGATGTCCGAAGCGTAACCGAGTTCCCGGCCGCCGCATTTCCCCAACGCACAAATGCACAACCGGTTTGGCATCCCGTTTTCGAGCTGTGGTTGCCCGTAACGCGCGGCGAGTTCGTCGTTGCAGATGCGATATGCAGCGTCGACGGTCGCTTCCGCGACGTCGGTCAGTTCTTCAGAGAACTCACCGAATTCGTCGACGAGTTCCAGAATGTGCCGCATATCGGTGCGAAACATCTCGCGGTCTTTCCAGGCGTTCAGACACTTTCGTTTGTCTTCGGGCGACTTGGCGTCGGCGAGATCGTGTTCGAGTCCACTCTCCAGCTCGCTGCGAGGTTTGCGCTGCTTCAGCGCATCGACATCCTTCACGACGGGAAATAGATTGTCGTGCTGCAACCTCAAAAAATCTTCCCAGAGGAAATTACTGACCCCCAGCAACTGTGCCAGAGCATCGAGAACCTGCGTGTTTTCGAGCGATGCGATGTCGGCTACCCAGTCGTCGCGGTCGAATAACTGTTCAAGAAAACCTTGAAACTGCAACAACGCCGTTTCGGGATTGGGAGACCGCGGCAATAGATGGGTGAAGTGCTTGATCAGCACGATCGCCGTGCGCACTTCACGCTGTTTTTTGGGGTCGGTAATTTTGTCGCCGAGATGATCGGTCACCCAGAGCGTATCGTCGATCCTTTTGCCAATGGATTGAATCACCACGCGAACGCTATGGATGCCGCTAATAGCGAGTGCATTTGTCAGTTCATACAAAAATCCGATCGTATCTTCGGCACGAATGCGGAGCAGCGTGTGACTCGCCGATGTTTCGTTGTCGATCTCGACTTCGACAGGCAATAACGATTCGGGCAAACCGACGGCATCGACGACCGCTTCGGCTGCCCGCTTGGCGAGAATTCCCTGAACTTCCTTCCGCTTTCCTTCCTGTTGCATCCGCATCACGTCGCATAAGTCGTCGCGCAGTCTCATCCAGACGGCATCGGTCTGACGATCGACGGGGGGCTTGACCGTAAATGCGCTGATGAACTTTCCGCGACCGGACAGACTGCGGCCTGACGCTGTCGGCGTGGCCGCTCCGTCCTTATATTCGTTGCCGGTCGGCAGGACAAACAAATGCCCGTCGACGATGTCGCAACCGTAAATGAAAAGATGGCCGCAGATGACGGACAGTTTTCCGGCACAATCGTATCCCACGGTGGTCATGCGCCAGGTGCCGTCGTCGAGTTTTCCGATCGTCACCTCCATCGGGTTGGCATCCGACAACCGTTCGAACAACGTGGCGTGATCGCGAATCTCTTCGGGTGAAAAGACCAGCGTGTACGACGGTTCGATGCCGAGCAACGGCGGGGGAAGAGCCGAATCATCCTCGGTCGACCGGCTGGGCTTCTGTTCGAGAGGTTCGTCCGTGCCGATATATTTTTCGAAGATCGCACGAATCTGCCGGCAATGCTGACGGTAATACTGCAGAAACTGTTCGGCGTCAGGGTAATCGAGTCGCCGCGCCAGATACGAGAGTTCTCGATGGTCGTCGGGGAGTGCGTGCACCTGCTTGTAATGCATCAACTGCAGCGCATGTTCGATCGTTCGTAAAAAGTGATAGCCGCTCGAAAGAATGCGGTATTCATCCCCCTTGAGATAACCAAAATCGACGAGCCGCACGAGGGCATCGAGTGTATTGATGCTGCGGACGGCGCGATTTTCGCCTCCGTACCGCAATTGCAGAAATTGGACGACGAACTCGATGTCGCGAATCGAACCTTCTCCCGATTTGACTTCTCCCCACTTGCGCCCCTGTTTTTCGAGATTCGCTTCGATGTTCTGTTTCATTTCGCGAATATTCCGGCGGACCTGATCGGCCGGAGAGGAATAAATAATCGGTTCGATCCGTTCGAGAAACCCCTTGCCGACGGCGTACTCTCCCGCGATGACGCGGGCTTTGAGCAAGGCCTGTTTTTCCCAGAGCATGCCGTGCTGTCGTAAATAGCCGACGTGGGCATCGACAGTATTAACGAGCGGCCCCGACCTGCCCCACGGTCGCAGCCGCATATCGACGCGGTACATAAACCCTTCCATCGTCGATTCCATCAGCGCTTTGATGAGCTGCTGCCCGAGTTTCCAGTATTGGGCCGCATCTTTTTCGACGAGAAAGACGAGATCGATATCCGAACTGTAGTTGAGTTCTTCGCCACCCAGTTTGCCGAACGCAAGGACGGCAAAACCGTCCACTGAAAGTTTCATGTCCTGAGCGAGTAGAATCAGACACGACTGCACCAGGCTGTCGGTGAGTAGCGACAGCTGCACGGTGATCGACTTCAAATCCATCAGGCCGAACGAATCGCACGCCCCGATGCGCAGCAATTCCCAATGTTGAAATCGTCGCAGAGCATCAAACTTGGCATCGAGCGTGTAATGTTCGCCCGCGATTTGTTGCGCCTCTTCGACGAACTGCTGCTGGCTCTTGAATTCGGCCAGGCGCTTGTGCCGCGTCAGTTTCGCGAGATAACTCGGATTGCGCAGCAGTATTTCGGTAAGAAACTGGCTGCCGACGAACAGTTTTACCAGTATTTCAACTGCGCGCGGGTTCTGACTGAGATACAGAAAGAGCTGAGCACGATCGGGAATCGTCTGCACCAGCCGTTCGAAGTTCACTAAGGAACCATCGGGCGTTGCCGTTTCTGAAAGGGCAATCAACAACGGAGGCATCGACCCGGCCAGAAGCGTTCGACTCTGTTCGTCGGTGCAGAGATCCTGAAATCGCCGCTGCGCCGCCGGTATATCTGAAAAACCGACTGACTTCAACAGACGATGAATTTCAGGGTCATCCTCGGTATGTGGGTCTAACAGCAGGGAGGATCGCTCAAACATGTTCGCTTCTTAAACGGCGTAGGAATTCAGTCAGAGATGATCGAGGCGATTTGCCGCGGCTGATCGGATTATCGGGTGATCTCGATACCAGGATGACTCTCTTTGAACTTCGTGACCCCCTCTTCCGTCACCGCTGTCAAATTGAGTTCCAACCGTTTCAGATGCGTCAGCGGGTTTAAGTGTTCGAGTCCCGCGTCGGTGACGCCGGTCTCACTGAGGTTGAGTCGTTCGAGGTTCGTCAGCGCCTGCAATTGTTCCAGTCCCGCATCGGTAATGCGCGAATTGGCGATATCGAGATCCCGCAAATTCGCAAACGATGCGATGCCGACGAGAGACTCGTCGTTCGTTTGCGTGCGCCACAGGTCGAGTTGCTTCAGCTGAGTGCAACCCGCCAGAGGAAGATAAGCCTCGGGAGATTGCCCCACCGGGTTTTCGCTTAAATCGAGCGTTTCGAGTTTCGTCATCTGCGAGAGCTGCGCGAGTCCCGCATCGGTAATCCCCGTGTCCCGCAGCAGGAGCATGTTCATTTCTGTCAACCCGGCGAGATGTGCTAGTCCTGGGTCGAGCGTCAATGTCCGTCTTAAAGCTAAGCGTTCGAGGTGTTTTAGCGACGTGAGGTTCTTGAGTCCTTCCCAGGTAATCTGCGTATCATCGAGTTCAAGGGCCTTTAAATGCGTATGAACCTTCACCGTTTCGAGCGTCTTGTCTCCCAGCGAATTCAGCAGAATCAGATTCAGTCGTTCCAGATTCGGCAGGTCGTTCAGATACTCGATCCCCGCATCAGTCACTTGCGTTCGTTGAAGTTTGATACTCCTCAGACTCTTCATCTTCCCCAGCGAAACAAGTCCCTCGTCGCCGATATTCGTGTTGCGGATGTCGATCTCTTTCAATTGTGTCAGAGGGAGCAGATGCGCCAGACCGGCGTTGGTAATATCGGTCTGGCGAATTTGCAGAACGACCAGATTCGTCAGCGACGACAGGGTTTTCAGTCCCTCGTCGGTGATCTTGGTTTTCTCCAGGCCCAGAATGCGGAGAGAGTTAAGCCCGGTTAGATGCGACAGCCCTGCATCGGTGATGGTGGGCCCCGTCAGTTCGATTCGTTCGACATGATGCAACCCTTCAAGAGCTTTCAAGTCGTCGTCCGAGATCACGCTCTGGGTCAGATCGACGGTGATCACCCGACCGGCGCTGTTTTTCGTTAATTTTCCGCCGAGCGTTTCGACCGCTGACACCGATTCGGGGTCATCCTCGGGACCGTTCGCATCAGGAGCGGCAACGTTTGGCGAGAGAGATTTGATATCGGTCGCCGTACCAGAGTCGCCGGAATGTCCCGAGTCCTTCGGGGGATCGACCGAGTTCGAGGTGCACCCCCAGTTCATGCCGAGGAACAACACGACAAGCAAAGAATGGCGTAAATTCAGCCGTAACAAGTTAATGCTGTATTCGAGATCCGTATTCACCGGTAAGACTCGCTTTCTTTCGGGCGATATTTTATGACAAGCCGTTTTATAACCCTCTGGTCGACGGGTTTTATAGGACCATTTGAACGCCTATTCCTTCGCTAACCGGGTTATGAAACCAGTTCTAGTTGCGGCCATTGGCGATTCCGTATTCTACCATGCACAGAGAGACAGAAAAAGCAGGTAGAGACTGTTCAAGCAGTGCTGATTTGTTATCATGATGAACGAGAAAATGCTTGTCCATTTCGCCCATCATACGTTCATACAATAGGAGTCATCGATGCCACGCAAATCGACTCGTCGAGATTTCATCAAAACGTCGACCGCGCTCGGGACTGCGTTCTGGGTCGGCGGAAACACCGCCTGGACGCAACCCGCCTCTCCGCTCGAAAAACTGAATTTCGCCTGCATCGGCGTCGACGGCAAGGGATCGAGCGACTCACAAGATGCCGGAAGCCACGGAAATATCATCGGCCTGTGCGACATCGACGACAATCGCATGCTGAAAAAAGCGGCTCAATTTCCGATGGCCGAAAAATTCAACGATTACGCCGAGATGCTCGACAAACTCGGAGATAAAATCGACGCTGTGACCGTAAGCACCCCCGATCACAGCCACGCTCGTGCCAGTATCATGGCGATGAAACTGGGGAAACACTGCTTCTGTCAGAAGCCGTTGACATGGTCGGTGTACGAAGCCCGCAAGATGCGAGAAATTGCCGCCGAGATGAAGGTCGTAACGCAGATGGGAAATCAGGGAACCGCCGACAACGGTTTCCGCGAATCGGTCGAGATCATTCAGGCCGGTACTATCGGTGCTGTCAATGAAGTTCACGTCTGGACGAATCGACCGATCTGGCCGCAGGGAACCGGTCGCCCGACCGACACCCCACCTGTCCCGAGCAATGTGCATTGGGATTTATTCCTCGGCCCGGCAGCCGAGCGACCGTATCACCCCGCCTATCATCCCTTCGCCTGGCGTGGTTGGATCGATTTCGGAACCGGGGCGTTAGGCGACATGGCGTGCCATACGGCGAACATGGCTGTGATGGCGCTCGATTTGTTTGACCCGTTAACGGTGGAAGCCGAAACCAGCGGCATCGTCGACGACGAAACGTTCCCCAAAGACTCGCAGATCACTTTCGAGTTTGGTGAACGGGGAGATCGTCCTCCGGTGAAAATGGTCTGGTACGACGGGGGTAAACTTCCTCCGAAAGAATTGTTGTTTGGCGAAGAAATCACCTCGAGCGGATTGTTGCTGATCGGCGAAAAAGGTTCGCTGTACACTCCCAACGATTACGGTGCCGCCCGCCTGCTATTGCCGAAAGAAGAATTCACCGACTTCAAGATGCCGGAACCGACATTGCCCCGTTCGCCGGGACACTTCACCGAATGGGTCGTTGCCTGCAGTGGCGGCGGTTCACTCCCGATGTCGAACTTCGACTACGCCGGACGCTTGACCGAGACGATTCTGCTCGGCAACGTGGCGATGCGTACCGGAGCAAAAATCGAATGGGACGCCGAGAAAATGGAAGTCACGAATATTCCCGAAGCCAACCAGTATGTCACACGCGAATATCGAAAAGGATTCGAATTAGGTGTGTGAAACATCTGATCAAAGCATAAGCGAAAGTGGGACAACATCTTTCGCGCACTCCACGTAAATTCAAAACGACCTGCGAACGCTGTTTCGCAGGTCGTTTTTTCGTTAACGCCTTGCCGTTTGGCGTCGTAAGATTCTTGCATCATAACGGTTACGGCGACGGATGACTCATTGATCTTGACGGGCTTTAAGATGTGCAGTATCGTCCCTCCCCCATCCAGATTTGTCCTCCCTTCTCACACGATCTCAGGCCAGCCGGCCTGTTCGACTCTCTCGGTCTCTGATCACCAGAAAGTCTCACCGATATGCATGTTTCCAATTCCGGTGACCGTCATTATTGTTCGTCCCGCATCCTCACGGCAACCTGGGTTCTGCTTGGGCTCTTCGGCCTGTCGTCATTGCTGTTTGCGTTCGACGAAGTGCCGCTGAGCAGAGAAGGGATGCTCTTGTTGAAAAGCGGTAAAGTTGTCAGCGGACAACTCAATCAGGTGGCCGGGGGATATATGCTCACGCAACCGACGGGCGAAGTGCTCGTTCCCTTCGATCAAATCCAGTTCGAAGCCGAGTCGCTGCGCGAGGTTTACATTAAACAGGCCGAAGCCCTTAGACCTGATGAACGAACCGCATCGACTCACATATTACTGGCGCGATGGTGTCTCTCTTATCAACTTTACGAAGAAGCGCAAGGCGAACTGCGCGCGGCGATTCGACTCGAACCACGCCGAACGGAGGCCCGGATTCTCCTGAAACGTCTGCAAGACAACATTCTCGACCCGGTGACGTCCGAAACCTTTTCGTCGAAATCCGAAAACGGCGAATCGCGAGGAACAATGGTGTTATCCGATGGCAGCACGCAGCCGATTCAATCGCTCGCCGGACTCACGCGCGACAACGCCTTAAACTACATTCGCACGATTCAGCCGATTCTGATGAATAAATGCGGCAACGCCAGTTGTCACGGCCCGACGGCGACCAATGGATTCAATCTTGAAGTCATTCCGTACGGGCAAGGTGTGCATCGAATCTCCATGGAGCGCAATCTCGCTTCTGTGATGAAGTTCATCGACGTCGAGAATCCGAAGCAAAGCCCACTGTTAACCGAAACGACTAATGCGCATGGCCCCGACGGAGTGTCGCTGTTCCTCGGCTCCAGTGGGAGCAAACAGCAAAAGGCACTCCGAAATTGGGTGGTGAGTATGGCACAGGAGAAAAAGGGTTCCTCGTCATCGAAACTTGTCCAGAACTCCTCGGAAAATGAAGCGGTGGTGCGCCACGAAGAGAATCGCCCCATGTCGCGTCGCCATGAGGTTCAATTGGCCGAGGAAGACCTTGATCCTCCCGAGTTATTGCCCGATCCGTTCGATCCCGAAGCATTCAACCGCCGTTATCATCGAAAGGCGGTTCGATCGGCGGTTTTCGAATCGTCGCAGGCGGACGATCCACTCTCGGAACAGAATTCCAAGCGGCCTCTCGACGAAAATACCACACGGTTCCGATTCCGTTAACCTTAATCCGGTTGCGAAAACTCTTCGAGTGCCCCTTGATCGAGTTCGATGCCATGCCCCGGTCGATCGGGGGCGATCGCCATACTCTTCTCGAACCTGACAGGCTCTTTGGCGAGCTTGTTCCACGTCAGGTCCGAATATTCGAGATACAACACCTCGGGCAAACTCGCTGCGAGATGAACGCCGATTTCGAGTAGCGTATTTCCCAGCGAAACGGGAATGCCAAAATCACCGGCGAGATACGCTGCCGCACGCGACATGCCGATCGACCCATGCACATTGAGCACATCGACGCCTCCCGCTTCGAGCAATCGGCGTTTTCCGGTAAACCCAAGATACTCGCCCGTGTTGATGCGAGTCATTGGCAATGCTGTGCGGAGCGACGCATACCCGGCGTAATCTTCCCGCGTTATCGGATCTTCGACCCAGTACAGGTCATAACCATGATCGAGATAAATCTGACAGCGGCGAATCGCTTCCTTCGGACTCCACGCTTCATTCGCGTCGATCATCAATTTCGCCTCGGTCCCCATCACGTCGCGAGCGATCGCAAGACGGTTCAAATCCCAGGCGATGTCGGGGTGTCCGACTTTGATCTTGATGCCAGTGAAGCCCATCGTTTTGAAATCGGCGAGGCGTTCGCGAAACTGGTCGTCATTCAAACGATAATCGAGAGTGCTGCCGTACGCGGGGACCGCCGATTTCGTCCCTCCCAACAATCGGTACAGCGGTAGATCGAGCGACTTGGCCATCAAGTCCCATACGGCGGTTTCAACGGCAAGAGGGAGTGTTGCGGCACCGACGTTGCCTCCGCGCGGCCGTGAGATCCCGAGGGCCAACCCGCACGGATTCTCCCCAATAATTGCCGGCCATGTGTTGTACTCGAACTGTGCGACAAGTTGTTTCAACCCCGGAGTCGGCTTCCCCTGCTGCAGATCGAAGCCGATTCCCGTCAGACCGTTCGCCGTGATGAGTTCTAGCACCGTCATCCAATGGACGGCAAATTCGACCTGAGAATCGCCGATCGGCATGGCCAGATCGAGTCTCACGCGGTGCAGTTTGTAGTCGGAAATCGTCAACGATGTCGATGCGGCCATGCCTGAAAATCCTTGTGCCGGTAGGAAACAGTTTTCGAATCGGATATGATATCAGGGTTCGTTCATATTTGGCATCTGAATGATAGATATTTGTCTGATTCCCGGAGCACACGACTATGTCAACGACGACCGAGCCGACCAACACGACGATTGAAGCGACCATTGTCGACACCGATTTTTCGAGCCTGTCGACGGCGCAGAAAATTAAACATCTCGAAATTGAGGGATATGTCGTCCTGCCGAAGATGATTTCTCCGGAAGCGATCACCAGCATCCGTGAAGAACTCGACCGGCTCCCGACGATACCCACCGACTACAGCGACAACCAGCGCGGACATCGCGAAGTTCATTTCAGCGATTCGCCCGCGTGCATCAATCTGATTGCCAATCCGCCGATGCTCGAATTTCTGTCGACGCTTTTCGGTGACGAACTCGTTTGCACGAGTTGCATGTTCGCCCTTTCCCGCCCCGGGCATCCCGGTATCGCTATTCACACCGATGCCCAGCCTTACGGGTCGGAAATTTTCGGCGTGCAGGCGAGCAGCCCCCGACTGGTGCGCGTGTTGTATTATCTCGACGATCTAACCCCGGAACGTGCCCCGCTGAAGGTCATCCCGCATTCTCATCTTTCGCTGCACGCCGACGGGAACCCGTACAATCGTTACCTGCGTCATCCTGAAGAGGTCATGGTTTGCTGCAAGGCGGGAGACGCAGCGATTATCAATCAGACGATCTTTCACGCCAATTATCCGAACGTCAGTCAGGAAAACCGACGATTGCTCGCAATCGCCTATCGACCGGCCTGGGCCGGACCGATCGCCGACATTCCCGACTGGCCCGCCGACAAAATTGCCGCGCTCCCCGATCACGTTCGCCCGTTATTTAACAGTCTGAACACTCGCAAGATCGATTTCAAAGTCCCCAATCGTCCCACCAATATGCGCACTGAAGCACCAGGCATCAATCCCAGCCGCTGGAATGATTAGGTCCGATTTCAGGAATGAGTCGAGTGACATCTCTTCAAGGCGATACGCCCCGCATCGCCTTCGACATTGTTCATTCCTCGATCTTGTTCCTCCCGCCGTTTCTGTTCTCTTGAGAAGGTATTGTCATGAATTCTCTGCACACACTGTCGCGACGATCGTTTCTTCAATTCAGCGGAGTTCTTGCAGGATCGTCGCTGTTGCCGTGGAATTCTCTCCGAGCCGGAGAGGCGGCATCCGAGCGTTTGAAAGTCGCCGCAGTCTTCACCCAGTTCACACATCGCTCTCATGCGAATGTGATTCTCGAAAACTTTCTCCACCCGTACATCTTCAACGGCAAGAAGACCGAGTCGGGAATGGACGTCGTTTCGTTTTACGCCGACCAGACGCCCGGCGGCGATATGTCGCACGACGTCGCCAAACAATTCGGCATTCCGATGTACGAGACGATCGACCAGGCGTTGTGTCTCGGCGGCAGCGAACTCGCAGTCGACGCCGTTCTGTCGATCGGTGAGCATGGCAACTACCCGATCAACGAACTGGGACAGAAAGAGTATCCTCGCAAACGATTTTTTGACGAAATCGTCGCTGTGATGAAACGATCGGGGCGATTCGTTCCGGTGTTTAACGATAAGCATCTTTCGTATCGCTGGGACTGGGCGAAGGAGATGTACGACACGGCGTGCGAGTGCGGCATTCCCTTTATGGCTGGGAGCAGCGTTCCGCTGGCGCAACGGAAACCGATGCTCGAACTCCCCGATGATTTCGTTGTCGACGAAGCAATTTCGATTCATGGCGGCCCCCTCGAAATTTATGATTTTCACGGACTCGAAGTCTTACAGTCGATGATCGAAGCACGCCGAGGGGGCGAAACCGGCGTCGCGAGCGTCGAATTCCTCAGCGGTGATGCCCTTTGGCAGGCCGCCGATGAAGGCCGCTGGTCGCGAGAGATCGCCGAGCAGGCGATGATCGCCGAGCGGGGCGATCTGGGCGAGGGAAATCTCACCCGCTTTGAAGGAGAAGAAGAGAGTGATCCTCATGCCATTCTGATTCAGTATACCGACGGAACGCGGGCGACCATCCTCCGACTCGGTAAGAGTGCCACGCGCTGGAATTTCGGATGTCGGCTCAAGGGATCCAACGATATTCACGCCACTCATTTTTACGTCGGTCCGTGGAACAACCGAAACCTGTTCAAAGCGTTATCGCATGCGATTCAAGACCACTTCTGCAATGCGTGTGCTCCCTATCCGGTCGAACGCACCTTGATGACGACCGGCATTCTCGATGCGGCGATGCATTCGCGAAAAGAACAGAATGCACTCGCCACCCCCGAACTCGAGTTCGCCTACGACGCCAAAGATTTTCGCGCGATGCGAGAAACGGGAGCGTCGTGGAAGATCATCACCGACGACATGCCCGAACCGCGCGGACTGGATCGAAGTGGATTCGACCTGAAAGAATAGGCGGTCTCGATCAGTTCCCTTGAATCTGCTCGGGGGTCAACTCGTTCAGCAGCGGTTCGCCGGCGCAGTAGCGTTTCAGATTGTTCGAGAAGATATCGAAAATTCGCTCTTGAAAATGCGGGCTCAAACTCGATCCCGAGATATGCGGCGTAAGCACGACGTTCGGCAGGCTCCACAGCGGGTGTTCGGGAGGAAGCGGATACGCATAATGCACGTCGATCGCCGCACCGCGAATCCATTGTTCTTTCATGCAGCGAATGAGAGACTGTTCGTCAATCAATCCGGCGCGTGCAGGGTTGAGCAGCACAGCCGAAGGCTTGAGCATTTTCAACTCGGTTTCCCCCATCATGCCCGCCGTAGCATTGGTGATCGGCATAGCCATAATCAGGTAATCGAGGACCGAGAGAAACTCTCCCTTCTGATCAGGAGAAAAAACACGATGAGGGAGCGTCCCTTCGGGATCCCCGGTACCGGGGACACAATAGGTGAGAGGGCGGGACTTGGTCTTCCCGTTGCGTGTGAGCGTCCAGATTTCGAGACCCATCTGGCGAAGCTGTCGAGCGGTTTCGCGGGCCATGCCGCCGTAACCGTAAAATCCGACGACCGACCCCCGCAGTTCGGACTGAAATCTCGCCGCGCGGTCGAAACTCGCCTTCTTCTGATTGTCGAGCATTTCAAGCAGATGGCGATGCCAGAGAATCATCATCATGACGTTCCACTCGGCCATGGGAATATCGAAATTCCCCAGTCCGTTGGTCACTCGAATCCCCCGTTCGACGAGCGAGTGTCCGAAAATCTGGCTGTATCCCGCCGAGGTAAGCTGGATCCATTTCACGGTGGTACATTCGTCGAAATTCGACGGAAGCAGTTCACAGAGCAGGCAATCGGCCGCGTTTAACAAGTCGCGATCGACCGGCACGCCTGCAACTTCGGTCGAGGGACCGAGCAACACCTCATTCGCCCCGGCGTGGTGCAATTGTTCGATGAACTGAGGTTTTGAATCCAGAAGAATGAGAACATTCGGATGAGACGTCATGATGAATTTCGGATTCGATGTCTTGAAAGGAGAAGAGCAACGTCGAACATGGTACGGCCACAACGGAGCTTTCGGC
The DNA here is from genome assembly GCA_027618475.1 of Planctomycetota bacterium. Lineage (GTDB taxonomy): Bacteria > Planctomycetota > Planctomycetia > Planctomycetales > Planctomycetaceae > JAQCEJ01. Next base: position 22,229 of record JAQCEJ010000007.1, read on the forward strand.
GCTGGTTAGACCGGCACCCCTTTGCCGCCGGGAACGACGTTCCATTCGTTCGTGTTGGGAACGAACGGGAACTTCGCTTTGATCTCGTCGGTCAATCTCACGCCGAGGCCCGGTGCCTGAGGCGGAAGAATGTAACCGTCTTCGAATCGATAACCGTCGGCATAAATTTCAGTATGCAGCGGACCGGCCAGTGGCGGGATTTCGAGTATCGCAATGTTTGAACAGGCAAATGCGGCATGAATGTTTTCCATCACGCCGGCTCCCGAACTCCACGCATGTGTGGCGACTTTGCGTCCCTGCCGGGCAAACATGTTGGCCGTTTCGACGAATGGCACGATGCCGATGTAAGAGGCATCGGGCTGGGCAATATCGAGCGCTTCGAGTTTCGCGTATTGTGCGAATTCTTCAATCGTCGTCAGACATTCGCCACCGGCGACGGGAACCTTCGTCGCCGCGCAGAGCTGCGAATATCCTTCGATATCGTTGTAATGCAAGGGTTCTTCAAAGAAGACGAGATCAAATGGTTCCAGAGACTTGAGCACTTTAATCGCGGTATCGGCGTTCCAGGCGTCGCCGTAGATCGCACCGTCGTTGCTCATGTGGGCATCGAGGGCCAGCGAAAAACCGTCGCCGGTATGTTGGCGAACGACATCGAGTTTCTCGCATTCGAGATCGATCCACGCCTGCGGTGAATCGCCCCAGAACGATTGCTTCGCGTTCGGTTCGAACCAGCCGGTCGCCACTTTAGTGGCGCGGAAACCGGCCTCGCGATAGGTGTCTATTTTTCGTAACAGCTCGCTCCACGGATAGGTGCTCACGCTCCCCGTTGCATAACAGAGCAATTTGTCGGCATGACGAGGACCGAGCAATTCGTGTACGGGTTTGCCTTCCATCTTGCCGCGAAGATCCCAGAGGGCACCTTCCAGACCGGCAAGAACGCTGACTCCCACCCCGAGGCGTGCCCAGAAGTTGGCACAGTGATACATTCGCCGCCACAATTCTCGCGGGTCGATTTCGTCATCCGACAGGCCGACCAGTATCGGCTTAAAAAATTCGACAATCGCCGGGACGATCTCGGGGGCATGATATCCCGTGTAAGTCTCGCCGATGCCGATGAGTTCGGTGTCGGTATGAATTTCGATGAACGCCGCCGTTCTCTTCGTTCGAATCGACGACACCCACGGGTCGTTGGTGCACGGCCCTGTTAACAATACGGTCTTGACGTCGGTAATCTTCAAGGGAGATAGTCCTCGTTCAAATGGTCATTCATCGGCGTTAAAGTACAGGGCATAGAACTTGATCTCTTCGCGCTTTGCGCCTTCGAAAGTGACGCGAACACGAATGGTTGTTCCAGCAACGTCGGACGCCTCGCCTTGCGTCCAGCGGACAGGAACCCGAACACCCGATTCTTTTACCACGGAGGCATTCTCATTCGCAAATGCGGCGAGTGGATGTTCAAATTCGTCAAGTAATTCAATTCGTAATGTCGCATCGGGCGAAAGGCCATCGGCATTGACGATTAATTCTCCCCCCACAGGCACGACGAACGGCAGTGTCACCAGTTGAGACGGCGGTTCAGACTGCAGCGGGCTCAACGATGCAAAACCGTCGCGTCGCATCGTCAGCAGGCCGACGCCCCCATACGTTTCGGCACCGGTGGCAGAGGCGCTCAAATCCCAGTTGCCGTACCAGATGTATGTTTCGTCCCCCACCTGTTCGAATCCCTGTCCGGTAATCAAACCCCGTTGATCCCATTCGCCGTCGTCGCCGGCGGGAACAAAAACCGAGTCGATCACCGGTTCGCGGAATTTGATGCCGTCGTTGCTGATCAGCAGGCCGAGAGGCATCCGTCGGTCGGCGACGTTTTCCGAACCTTCCCATAAACCGTGCAGACCGATCAACACATTGCCGCGATTCCAGATGCTGGCAGGAGAATGCGATTCCTTGCCCTGCGCCTGAGGTTTGGGAACATAACCGTCTCGCATGTACGCAAACGACTTCGCGTGACTCCAATTCAAAAAGTCGTGCGAATGAAACGACGTCATCACTCGGCCGCACGGTGTGCCGTCGGGAAGATGAACCCAGGGGGAGAGCTGTTGTCCGGTGAGATAATACGTATCCTTCCACTTGTACAAGCCCATTTGCTCGGTGTGCTCGGGGGGGAGCGGCATGTCTTTCGTCGAAATGGCATAATTCTTCGGCGGACCGGCGGTCTGCAGCTTCCAGTGAAACCCATCGGCGCTCAACAGCGGAACCGAAGTCGTCCAACCGTAAGCGGGGGCTTCCTCCCAGCGAATCTGGTGGATCATTTTATAACGACGCTCGGGATCGGGATCGTCTGGTTCATGCAGAATGACGAGCGTCAATCCCGTGACGTCGGGGGGATCGATCAGCACCAGGTTGTTCTCTTTGCTGCCGCGATATTCAACAAGTCCAAGCTTCGGCTTGACCCAATGAATTCCGTCGTCGCTTTCGGCGTACGCCGCCATACAGCCTTTGTAGGCCGTTTTTCTGGCCACCGATTGAATCGCCTCGTGATCGATGGCGATGTACCACATGCGAAACTTGCCGTTCTCGCGGATGATCGACCCGTAAAACTGAGCACGATACGAATCGGGTTCTCCTTCTTTGCCGCGGGCCAGCACGGGGTTTTGCGGATGTTTCCGGGGCTGATGAATCGTCAGTTTCAGATTCTGCTTGTAAGGAATCGAAACATCATCAAACGAAAAGATCGTCATCGACGACGACGATTCGCGCGTTGACGATTCGGCGGTGTGGCCTGTTTCCGCCGATGAGGCTATCGCGCCGGCGGCAATGGCGGGAATGAGAGAACTGCCGACGAACTGTCGGCGCGTCAGGCTGCTTTTGGGGGTCATGTGAAATCTTTCACGATGCAAATCGAGTCATGGGAGAGTTTATTTTTCGATGTTCCGGGTAATAGTTAACACCGATATTCGAATCACAAGGGACACACACGAGTAGAACGCGATGTCTTCATTTCTTCGTCGGCCCTTCGTTGCGCCACCAGCGCAGTTCGTTGTCGGTTCGCTCGGCACAGGCGGCGATGTCGAGACGCTTGTCTCCGTCGAAATCGGCAAGAATCACCGTAACGGCATTCGTCCAGGGGGTTTTGAGCATGTGCATCGCCCACTCGCCCGTCGGGTCGCCCGAGTTTTCGAACCAGGCGATGCGTCCATCGGGGCTCCAGCCGGTGCCGACGATATCGATGTCGCCGTCGTCGTCGAGATCGCCTGCCACGGCTTCGAATCCGTGCGGAAAATGATGAACGACGTCGTGCTTGATCCATTCGGTCCCCCGTCCTGGGGTGCCGATGTTTTCATACCAGGCAATCTGATGAGATTCGACTCCCTCCGGAGAGGCTCCCCCCGCAATACCGAACGCCATGACGACATCGAGATCGCCGTCTTTGTCGATGTCGACTGGATGCCCGTGTGCGGGATACAACGTGTTGTCGTCGATCGCCGTTTTTTTCCATGTGTCGGTTTTGGGATTTTTCGGATTCGCATACCACATCACGTGATGCCCCGTCCGCGACGTACCTAGCAGATCGGGCTTGCCATCGCGGTTAAAATCGACGACGGCGATCGTACGTGTCTCACCGATCTCGGCGTCGATTTCGTGCCGCTTCCATTCGCTTCCGTTGCCGGGGCTCCCGACATTTTCGAACCAGTCGAATCGATTGCCGAACCGCCAGCTTGACGCCGCAACGTCGAGATCGCCGTCATCGTCGATATCGGTCAGAGCGACATCATAAGAACCAGGAACTTCTTTTTCTTCGGCGACGCGATTCAACGTCCAGAGTTCGGTGATGTGGTCATTGCCGGGGTTGGCGTACCAGCGGATATCCCATTTTAGATTATCGACGATTACGACATCCAGATCGCCGTCCCGATCGATATCGCCGATATCATGCCGTTCGAGCCGAATCGGCTGATTCTCTTCGTTGTTGTATTTTTGAATGAATGAGTGCGTGAACGTCCCTTTGCCGTCGTTGAGCAGCAGATAAAGATTGCTGTTCGGTTCGGCATCGGCGCTGGTGATGTCGAGATCGCCGTCACCGTCGAAATCCGCCGTAGCGATGCCATAGGCATACGTGTAATCGTGCAGCACCTGATGTTCGGTAAAAGTGAGCGGCCCGGCGACGACCTTTTTCGGAGCATCCTCACCTGGCGAAGGAACGCCCGAGACCGGTTTTTCTTGTGATAAGACCGGACCGGCGGCCAATGCGAGGACAACAACAGCCCATCGAATGCGAGAAGTCAACTCGTAGAGGAACATCATCGTGTCTCCTGAGTACGTATTTTCTTTGTTCTGACACCGGGTGACGAAAATTTCCGAACCCCGATGGCGTTTACACAATCTTCCCATTCTGAAGGCACATTGCGTATTCATGGAATGATGAAAGACGATTGTGCCCGGTTGCAACTCACAATGCCAGTTCTCAACCCCCCAATGAGGAGGAATTCAAGAATCGACGATGGCTCCCTGTAGAGGGCACCTGCTTCAAACCGTACTACAATTCCCCCCCTGGCTACACATGCTACGCATTCCACCTATTATTACCACCTGTTTTCAGGCATTCTAAAACCTTAACATATTACTGCAATATACCTTAAGACATTTCATCAAATCACAGCTTGTTTTCAAACAGGTGTTTCATATAATCGTTTGAAACGCATGTTGTTTTTCCACAAACAGTGATCTGGTTCTTGTTCCGAGGTTGATTCCGTGACTGAACGTGACGACACGACCTGCAATCGTATTTTGGATGCTGCAGGTGCCGTCTTTGCCGAACATGGCTTTGAAAAAGCCACGGTTCGTGAGATCTGTCGCCGCGCGGGAGTGAACCTTGCCGCCGTCAATTACCACTTTCGAGATAAGCGTCGGCTGTATGCAGAGACGATTCAACATGCCCACCGTCTGGCAGCGGTGCAGGTTCCGATGCCAAACTGGAGTCCATCGACTGCTCCGGCCCAAAAGTTGCGGGAATTTATTCGCACGATGATTCACCGTATGCTGGTCGTCAAATTGTTGCCGTGGCAAACACGGCTGATGATGCGTGAATTCGCTCAGCCGACCGGAGTCTGTCAGGAACTTGCCGAAAATTATATTCGCCCTCATTTTGAAATCTTGCTGGGGATCCTCGACCAGCTGATTCCGGCGGAAACACCTCCCCATCGCCGTTATAAACTGGGTTTCAGTATTGTCGGTCAATGTATGTCTATCATTTGCATGCTCCGGTCATCGAAATCCTCTTACCGCGAGAGACGCTCGCCGAGCACTTTCAACCGGCGCAACTGGCAGAACATGTCGCAGAAGTCATGCTTGCCGCCTTCGATAAAGAACCACTGTTCAAAGAATCGTTCGTTTCGGACTCATCCTCAAAGAATTAAGACGCTCGGACAGACGAGTCCGTGGAGTTCATTCATGCATTTTCTTCGATTTCTGATGATGGAGATCGTTCGCATTACCGTTCCGGTGGCGCTCTTAGCCGCGGGAATCGCCTCGTTTGTCGTCATTTCGAATCAGCGCAAGGTTCCGGAGCGCATCGAACGGATCACCGCGATTCCGACGGTCGAAACCGTCGCGGTGGAACTGCACGACAAGGCACTCAACTTCGATGTCGACGGCATGGTCGTTCCTCATCGCGAGATCAGTCTGTCCGGCGAAGTTCGCGGCCGCATCACGTACAAATCGCCGCTGTGCCGCGCCGGCCGATATGTCAAAGAGGGAGAGGTGTTGCTGCAGATCGATCCCCGTACGTACGAACTGGATGTCGAACGGATCACTGAAGAGGTGAATCAATCGAACGCCGCGATACGAGAAAACGACATCGAGATTCAAAACACGCAGGCGCTCATTGAAATCGCCGAAAAGGAAGCGTCGATTCAGCAGCTCGAATTCAAGAAAATCGTAGGACTGGGAGAGCGAAAGGCGATCAGCGAAACGCAGGTCAGCGAAGCCGAACGGGCCTATCTGGCGGCGAAAAGCAGCCTGACGATCTTGAAAAACCAGTTAAGCACCTACGAAGCCCGAAAACCCAGGCTGGTAAGCGTTCGCGATCTCGATCAGATTCGACTCGATCAGGCGCAACTCGATTTCGAGCGATCGACAATTCGTGCGCCGATCGACGGAATGGTCGTCAGCGAATCGGTCGAAGTCGACAGTTTCGTTCAGCCCGGTACGCCGATGCTGGCGATGGAAGACATCAAAGCGGCAGAGGTGCGCTGCAACTTGCGGATGGAAGAGCTTGCGTGGTTGTGGCAACAGGATCAATCGGGATCGTCCCCTCCCCAGACGAACAGCCCCGAAAACGATTATCAGCTTCCGAACACTCCCGTGACGGTGACATATCGCCTGGAAGATCGAGAGTACCAGTGGAGCGGCGTGTTGAATCGGTACGAAGGAATCGGACTCGACGAAAAAACACGAACGGTTCCTTGCCGCGTTCTGATCGAAGAACCCCGTTATCATCGGTTGCCGTCGGACATCGAATCGGCTGTTGAGGTCGGTCCGCGTGCTCTCGTACGGGGCATGTACGTACGGGTAACCGTTCACGTTCGTCCTCGAAGCCGGCTGTTGCGCATTCCGCAACAGTCGATTCAACCGGGCAACATCGTCTGGAGCGTTCGAGACGGAAAACTCCACCGCAACGAACTGCGCAATCCTCATTTTCTTGACGAAGTCGCGCTCGTCGTTCCCGAGGCGAACGGATTACAGGCCGGAGATCAGGTCGTTATTACACCGCTGGCAGCGGCCGCGGAAGATATGGAAGTGACGACAAAACAGACTTCCATGACCGCGTCGATTGGGGAGCTCGTTCATGAATGAACTAATTCGCCGCGCGATCCGAAATACACCGGCGATGAATACATTGATGTTCTCGCTGATTTTTCTGGGAATATTCTGCCTGTTCAACATGCGGCGCGAGGTTTTCCCCGAATTCGAACTTGAAATCCTTCTGGTGAATGTGATTTATCCGGGGGCCAGCCCCGACGAAGTCGAAGAGGGAATCTGCCAGAAAATCGAAGAAGCCGTTCGTTCGATCGAAGGGATCAAAAAACAGACGTCGATCGCCAAAGAAGGATCGGGATCGATCGTTCTCGAATTAAACGTCGGCGTCGATGCCCAAAGAATTCTGGGGGAAGTCCGTTCGGAAGTCGACCGCATCCCGAGTTTTCCACTGTTGGCCGAAGATCCCGAAGTCGAGCAGATCACACTCCGACAGCCAGCGATCTCGGTGGGTGTCGTCGGTCCCCGTAAATCACATTCGCATAGCGAACTCGAACTCCGTGAGATCACCGAGCAGGTTCGCGACGAATTGTTGATGCTGCCTGCCGTCTCGCAAGCGACGATCGCGGGGGCCAAAGAATACCAGATCGACGTTGAAATTCCGGAAGAGACGCTGCGTCGTTACGGGCTGACCTTGCAGGATGTCGCCCGAAAGATTCGCCGCGAAAATCTCGAACTTCCCGGCGGCACGATTCGGACCGAATCTCAGGACATTCTCGTCAAAGGGAAAAAGAAAGGCTCGGTCGGACACGAGATCGAAACCATTCCGCTCATCACGCAGCCGAATGGAACCGTCCTCACCGTGCGCGATCTCGGCCGCGTGCGCGACGAATTTGCTGACATCGAGTCGAGCACTTATATCGACGGACTTCCCGGGATGGCGATTTCCGTCGAACGGACATCCTCAGAAGATTTACTGGCGATGACCGATGCCGTTCACGAATACGTCCGCACGAAAATTCTTCCGCCGGGTTATAAACTGGTGACATGGAGCGATCGGTCGGTTGAAGTGCGAGACCGCTTGCGTCTATTGAGCGTCAACGGCGTTCAAGGACTTGTTCTTGTCCTCATTATGCTGGCACTTTTTCTGAATCTGCGACTCGCCAGCTGGGTGGCTGTCGGCATTCCCTTTTCGATTCTTGGTGCGTGTGCCCTGCTCTATTTTTCGGGCCATACGCTCAACATGCTGACAACCTTTACGTTCGTCATGGCACTCGGCATAGTCGTCGACGACGCCATCGTGATCGGCGAAAACATTCATGCGCATCGACTGATGGGGAAAGGCCCGCTGCAGGCGGCGATCGACGGAACGATGGAGGTCGCCGCCTCGGTAACGGCTTCGGTGGCAACGACCGTTATTGCCTTTTTGCCGCTGATGTTCGTCTCGGGAGTGATGGGAAAATTCATTGCCGTGATGCCGGTGGCTATGATCTCGATTCTCGTATTTTCGTTGCTGGAAGGGTTATTCATTCTGCCGTGTCACCTCGCGCATGAATCGGAGCCGGGTGAGACGGGTCCGTGGAAGACGGCATTTCGATTATACAAACGCATGCCTCGTCTGTTGCGGTGGACGGTCGGCCCGTTGCTACTGGGAGTGGCGTTCATTCTCGACCAGTTCGTGTATCCGATTCGCCGGTTGAATTCATTTGTCGATCTGCTGAATCGAGGCACGAATTACGCTGTGGAGTTTGTTGCAGCCCGGTTATATCTGCCGATGCTCCGTGGGTCGTTACATCGTCCCTCAGTGGCATTGTCGGCTGCTATGGCCCTGTTGTTGATCGCCCTCGGACTGATTCGCGGCGGGATCGTTCCCTTCATCATTTTTCCCAAGAACGACAGCAACACCATTCAGGCGAACGTTACGTTTCCTGACGGAACGCCGGTCATCGTCACCGACAAGGCCACGAAACAACTCGAAGAAGCGATATTTCAGGTGAACGAGAAATATCGGGAACTCGGCGAACCTGTTTTGCGGCTGACCCGCCGTTCGGTCGGTTACCTGACCATGCAACAGGGGGCCGGTCCGCAGATGACGTCCAGCGGAGGACACATCGGAGGACTGACGGCCGAACTTGAAGATACGTCGATTCGAACAATCGAAAGCCAAAAGATATTGAACGATTGGCGCAAGGTCGCCGGTGAATTTCCGGGGGCCGAAAGCGTGACATTCGGAGCGTTCGATCATGGTCCCGGAGGGACTCCGATCGAATTCAAATTACTGGCGCGCCGTGAAGACATGGACGACCTGGAGGGCGCTGTCGACGCGACCAAGCAACGCCTGCAGGAGTTTCCGGGCGTGTTCGACATCGCGGACGATTCGAGCCCTGGTAAATGGGAGTTTCAACTCAAAGTCAAAGAGAACGCCGTCGCGATGGGGGTTCCCTTACAGGAACTGGCCGAAACGGTTCGTGCATCGTATTTCGGCGAAGAAGTGATGCGGCTGCAGCGCGGACGTCACGAAGTCAAACTGATGGTTCGTTATCCGCGTGAAGATCGCCGTTCGCTGGCCAAATTCGACGATATTCGCGTTCGAGCCGGCGATTACGCCGAGCGTCCGCTGTCCGAACTGGCCGATGTCAAAATCGATCGCGGGTACTCCGAGATCAACCGGGTCAATCAGTTGCGTTCGATCACGATTTCGGCGGATGTCGACGAATCACAGGCCAACGCGCGCGAAATCGTGTCGGCTTTACAGACACAGTTCATGCCTCAGTTGTTCAAACAATACCCAAACATTTCCGTCCGCTGGGAAGGGCAACAAGAGCAGACCAACGAATCGGTCCGCAGCCTGATCATCGGACTGGCCATCGCATTGCTCGCGATGTTCGCGTTGTTGACATTCGAATTCACTTCGTACTTTCAACCGCTGCTCATTATGGCGATTATCCCCTTCGGCATCGTGGGGGCGGTTTTCGGACACGCGATTCTCGGTATGCCGTTGACGCTGTTCAGCCTGTTCGGTCTGGTCACCCTCACCGGCGTCGTCGTCAACGATTCGATCGTGCTGATCGATTTTATTAACCACCGCGTACGCAACGGCGAGCCCTTGCAGACCGCGATTCTCGATGCGGGGAGTCGGCGGATGAGGCCGATCTTTCTCACGTCGGTAACAACTGTCGCCGGTTTGTTGCCGCTGTTGTTCGAAACGTCGTTTCAGGCACAGATTTTGATCCCGATGGCGGTCAGTATCTGCTTCGGATTGACGTTGTCGACGTTGCTGGTGCTGATCATCGTGCCGACGCTCTACCAGATACACGCGACAATGACGGGCGCGTTTGAAGTCACTCCTGTCGACGGGACGTTATCCGAGTCCGACGAAAATCACGATCCGGTGCTGACGGCTTCCCGTCCGCTCGATGAACCGGTTCACGCCGACGTTTCGTGAGAGGAATGTCCGGACTGAGCGGCGCACGTTTCCCCTTCGAGTTCGATTTCGACGGTGACATGGGCGAACTTCTGTTTTCGCAACAGGTCGTGAACCTGATGCTTGGCGGCAATGATGTCTTCGCGCGTGCTCGCCGATTTCATCACGAGATGCGTTGAAAACACATGACTTTCACCGTCGTTCGTCCACGTATGCGTATGGTGCGAACCGACGACACCGGAGATACGTTGCATTTCTCGATCGAATCCCTCGACATCGAAACCGGGGGGAACGCTCTGCATAAACACCAGAGCGACCCGCTTCATGTTGCGAAACACGTTGTAGAGAATAAACAACGAGATCAACAGCGAGAGAATCGGATCAATGATCGGTGCGTCCCAGACCATCATCACCGCACTGCCGACGAGTACGGCTCCCCAGCCGAGCGTATCTTCGATCAGATGCCAGCTGACGACCTTCTCATTGAGAGATTCCCCGCCGTGCAGCTTCCACGCCGCGTATCCGTTAAACAGTATGCCTACGACGGCCATGGCGAACATTCCGGGAGCGTGAACCTCGGTCGGATCGCGAAGGCGTTCAAGAGAACTCTTGACGATCCACGCCAGTCCGCCGATCAACACCAGTCCTGTTATCAGGGCCCCGAGCGTCGAAAAGCGACGGTAACCGTACGTAAATGTCGCGTCAGGACGCTTCGCCGAAAGTTTTTGCAGGTACCACGCCAATCCGATGGAAAACGAATCGCCGGCGTCGTGCAGCGCATCGCTCAGTATGGCGACGCTGTTTGTCCATATTCCGCCGGCAATTTCGAGCAGGGTGAAACCGAGATTGAGCAAAAAAGCAAACTTGAGATTGGCACCCGAGGAAAAATGATGGTGGTGATGTCCGTCACAGACATGCGGAGTCGGATGATGAGGCTCCCGCTCGGATTCGTTCGATTCTCCTGCCGGATGATGTACGTTGTGGATCATGGTGCTCATCAACGAGGCGCTGGATGTTCCGGTGGAGTCGAAAAGTGACAGGAGACGTGAACCCGACCACGTGTGATGATTGGCATTTTCGAGATGTTGTCAAGATCATCCCGCCGCCTCAGCGAATGGGACGTTCGGGTTTGTGCGGCTGATAGCCGAGTACCGAAAACTCGAACCGTGTCGCATCGCCGCGATCGTCCTGCATACGACGGGCGGCCAGTTGCAAACCGCGAATGGCGCGCTGACGGTCGTCGGCCCGCGTGTCACCGTACGAAAGCAACATCACAACCAGTCCTTTGGGTTGCGGAAGTTTCTTGTAAGCATCGAACAGACGTTGAGCGAATCCTTCAGCATCGCTCGCGCGAAACGTCTGTTCGGAGTCCCCCGCCATCAACGTCACGACGCCGTTATCGGCGAGATAAAGTTCCCACACATCGCTGCGCTTGCGCAACTCGACATACGTCTGCAGGAACTGCAACATACGGCGTTGCTGTCGTTCCGCCGATTCGGTCGTTACCGCTTCAGCGGGGGGTTCGACCGGTGAAATCACCGATTCGCCTGCCAGACGTGCTACGAGGTCTTTCATCAGGCCGTTCATTTGTTGAGGTGGAATCTGCAATTGAAGCAAGAACAGCTCCATCAATTGCCGATTCAGCTCCTGCGATTGTCGGACGTCCCCCTGCAACTGCGTGAGTTGACGATGGAGACGGTCGGCCGTACGCTGCAGATCCTGTTGCATCTGGTCCGAACGTTGCTGCGATATCGCGGCTGTTTTCTGCTGATGTGCCGCCGACTCCCTGACTTCAAGATATTGGGCAAAAATCACGATCAGCAACAGATCGAGCAGCGGAGTCAATTGCAGCATGATGCGGCGGCGCGTCAACATTCGACCGGTTCCTCCGGTTGAATGGTCAATTCTCGTTTGACGCTGTTAATGAGTTCGCGAACGTGCTGCCGATTTTCGGTCAGCCGGCCGAACCGCGTTTCGAGCAGACTGTTGATGAACATAAGCACGAGCGCGGCGACCAGCCCGGCAAACGTCGACCAGATGGCGTCTCCGAAACGGAGGACGATCATCGAAACCGTCAACGTGGCGTCACCGTTTTCCCCCGTCTGCAGTGCCGAACCGATCGCCAGAATCGTCCCGAGAATTCCCATTAACGGATAGGCTTCGATCATCGTCCGGCAGACGTGATACGCCGATTCGAACGAGAGCGAATGCAGATAGCGCCGCTTTTCGTCGAGAATCTGAATTCGTTTCAGCAGCGTCTGCCGATCGTCCTGCCGTTCCGGTGTCGCCAGTACGTCCTGTACGTCGGCGACAAACGCTTCGATCTGGTCGGTCAGATGCCCGGTAAATCCGAGCGTGCTGCGGTGCGGTAACCCCCGCGTATAATCGTCGAGCGTTCCGGCGATCATTTTCAAATCGCGGTGATACCAGATCCAGAGAACCAAAAAAAAGAGGAGATGAATCGCCGCACAAACACCGATAACAGGTGTAAACAGCGATGAAATCCCATGCAGCCATTCCGACATGCGTCTCTCCCCGATCATCGCGTCTGTGAGGGACGAATTGAATGCGTCCGACGGAGTTCTTCGGCAACCAGATTTCCCTGAAGAATATACAGCGCACTTTCGGCACGCAGATTAGCCGCCCAGGCGCGTTTCACCGCTCTCCCGCCGATGATCGGCAGTTCGGCGACAATGCGAAAGTTCAACGTTTCGGCCAACTCTCGCATATCATGCATCGACATGAAATGCAGGTTCGGCGTGTTATGCCATTCGTACGGAAGCGAGTCGGTCACGGGTGCCCGCCCCTGCAAAATCACTTGCCGACGGACTTTCCAATGTCCGAAATTCGGGACAACGACGATTGCCTGGTGGGCAATCCGCAGCATTTCACACAGAACGTCGGTCGGATGACGGACTTCCTGCAATGTCTGACTCAAAATCGAAAAATCGAACGATCCTGAGGGAACGATATTCAGCCCCTTGTCGAGATCGGTACGAATGACCGGCAGCCCCTTCCCCAGCGCCCGGATGAACTGATCTTCGTCGACTTCGATCCCCAATACGTCGGCGTCACGTTCATCGCGCAAACGGACCATCAGTCGTCCATCTCCGCAGCCGAGGTCGACGACCCGTCGGCCGTTCGGAATCTGCTCGAGAATGACCTGATCGGTCGACACGTTGCGAGGATCGGGAAGTCGATAACGGGAAGCCATGATGAAGATATTGCAAGAAGGGTTATTGTCGAATGGATTTCAATGTCTGATCCAAAAACGGACTGACGATCCGCGCCAGTTGTTCGAGCTCGATCAAAAAAGAATCGTGTCCAAACGGACTGTGTAATTCAATAAAACTGACATGGCGTTTGGCCGCAATTAAAGCATTTGTAAGTTCGAGACTCTGGCTGGTCGGAAACAACCAGTCGGTATCGTACGACGCGATTAAAAATCGAGCGGCGGTTTTTCCGAGAGCATCTGTAATCGAACCATATGCCTCGGCGAGATCGAAGTAATCCATCGCCCGCGTGATGTATAGATAACTGTTGGCGTCGAACCGTTCGACGAAACGCGACCCCTGATAATGCAGATAACTTTCGATCTGAAATTCGGTTTCTTTGAGCAAGTCGTACGCAAACGCCGATCCGTTTTGCAGACGTCGGCCGAATTTCATTTCAATCGACGCTTCGGAAAGATACGTGATGTGTGCGAGCATTCGCGCCAAGGCGAGACCGTAACGGGGCACCTCCTTGCCGTAATAATCTCCCTCGCGAAAATGCGGATCGGCAGAGATCGCCCGGTTCCCCACGCAGTTGAAAGCGATCCCTTGTGCCGACAGCCGGGCTCCGGCCGCGAGCACGATCGCCGCGCCGACGCGCTCGGGAAACCGTGCCCCCCATTCGAGCACCTGCATGCCGCCGAGGCTTCCGCCGATAACAGCGAGCAGTTTTTCGATACCCAGGTGATTCATCAGTGCCGCCTGCACTTCGACCATATCGCCGACGGTGATGAAAGGAAACCCGCGTCCATAATGCTGGTCGGTCGCGGGATTAATACTGCCGGGGCCGGTTGTCCCCTGGCAGCCTCCGAGAATATTCGCACAGACGACGTGGTATTTCGAGGTATCGAGACCTTTTCCCGGCCCGATAAATCCATCCCACCAGCCGGGTTTGTCAGAACCATGATGCCAGCCGGCGGCGTGCGCGTCACCTGTCAGCGCGTGACAGACATAAATCACATTGTCGCGCTCGGGACTGAGTTCTCCATATGTCTCGTAAGCGACCGTGATTGGGCCGAGCTTTCCCCCTCCCGCAAGATTCAGAACGCCCGGCGACTCGAACAGCGTGACGTATTCCTTCTCCACCAGCCCGATCGAGCGGTCGTCGATTTGTTTCGAGTTCTCTTGAATGAGTTCTTGAGACATCCAGACGCCTGTGAATTGGGACAAGGTGCCACGGGAGGCTCGCCTCCCGAAATCTTCGCGTTCGTTATACGTGTCAAGTAATACAGACTGGCGGATATGACGCCAGAGACACCACATTTTTGGTTTTTTGTTGCATCGTTGATCTTACGCAACGCCGCGGGCATCCGCCAGCGTTAGAAACTGCTCGACACGCGATTCGACGACACCGATGCTCTTTTCCCAAAAATCGGGTTCGCCTAAATGATAACCGAATGCCTCCGAGACTGCCGATTCCGCCCGGCGAGATCCGGTTGCCATGAGAAATTGGCGGTAACGAGCCGGAAATTCCGCTCCAAACGATTCAGCCAGACTGTAAATTCCCAGTGACAATAAGTAGCCGAACGTGTACGGGAAATTATAGAACGGCAATCCACTGATGTAGAAATGCAGCTTTGAAATCCAGAAACCCGGGTTCCAGCCGTCGTCGGTCAGACAGTTCAAATAGGCTTCGCGCTGCGCTTCTACCATCAATTGAGAGAGTTCCTCGGGTGAAAGTTCGCTTTCTTTGCGCCGACGGTGAAAATGATCTTCGAAAATAAAACGGGCGTGAATGTTCATCATAAAGGAGACCGCATCCGAGAGCATATGATCGAGCAACAACAGTTTCTTGTCGTCGGACTCTGCTGTCGATAGTTGCTGATCGCCCAAGACCGCTTCAGCAAACGTCGACGCCGTCTCGGCGAGATTCATCGGGTAATCCTGCAAGACCCACGGTTCATCCCTCAACACGTAAGAGTGGTACGCATGACCCAGTTCATGTGCGAGTGTCGACATGTTGTCACTCGTACCGACGTAGGTCATAAAGATGCGAGACTCTTTGTTCGTCGGAAAACCAGTGCAGAACCCCCCCTGACGTTTACCGGCACGGTTCTCGGCTTCAATCCAGTGCTTTTCGATGGCCAGCCGTGCGAATTCTCCGAAGTCGGAACTGAAATCGGTAAACGTTTTGATGATCAAATCACACGCCTTGTCGTACGAGATCTGCGAACCGCCGCCGCCGCCAACGGGGAGCGGCGCCTGCAGGTCGTACCACGCGAGCTGTTTCAATCCGAGGAGCTTCGCCTTGGCCTGCAAATATTTCACGAGACACGATTTCTTTTCGGTGACGACACGCCACATCGTCTCTAACGTCGCGCGTTCCATACGATTGTGCGCCAGCGGAAGGACGAGATGATCTTCGAGACCGAGCCGACGGTAACGGGTCAGCCTCGTCCCCGCGATATGGTTCAGCGACTCGGCACACGCTTCGCCGATGCGATTCCAAGCCTTGTTCGCCGCGAAGAAATTGTTCGATCGCACCGAACGGTCGGCCGCATCGTATTGCACCTGACTCGGCGATTTCTCGACGAGTTCTCCTTTCTCCATCACCGTGATTTTCAGCGAACCTGAAAGCCGATCGTACAAACGGCCCCAGGCATGGATTCCGTCCACCGCCAGATCGGCTGCGAGTAATTCTTGATCTTTCGGCAATCGGAGTCGCGCCCACTGCTGACTTTCTTCGAGAAAGAACGCGAGTTCTTTAAGTCGCTTGTCGGCTTTCAAGAATGATTCGAAAGCCCGAAGCTCGACTCCTTGCAGTGCGAACTGTACGTTGGCAGAAATTCGTTCGCGATCGGGTTCAAGCGTGGCTAACTGGGCTTCCCACTGCTGAAAGACGCGATTCGTCACCTCGGCTGCGGCGTGGCATCCGAGAAACGCATTGAAATCGCTGGCACGCATGCCAACCGTTTCGAAGTCGGAGAGAAACGCGACCCACTGATCGACCGACTCGCGATTGTTTCCATCCGGTGCCGGTAGATTCTCCGAACGATCGGCCAATCCGATTAAGTCTCTTTTGAACTGATCGTAGGCTTTGCGAAATTCATCGCTTTGCGGATTCGGCAAGAGTGAATCGAGATCCCATACCTGTGCATAAGCTGTCACGTTCTATTATCCTCTCTGAAATCATTACCCGGAGATGTTCGCGCGAAGGAGCGTCGACCGATCGCCAAGTTTACCGGCAACGCCGCTCTCCCCGCCAGAGAGCCACGCCGCAGCAAGGGAACCTGGTTTCTGTTATCGGACGCCGTTCGTTGAGGTGGGCAGGTTCCCAATTTCGACACGAAAACTCATGTCGTAAGTCGCATTCATCGCGGCGAATGCTCGATGAACTCAGTTGCGCGAAGAGGGAGCGCACCGATAATCGATTTGTGTGGCCATCAGAGCCGCGCTGCGGTCAGGCTTATTTGTCTTCGTCGACTTTCGCTTCAATTACTCCCCACATATGGCCCCCGACTTCGCCGTGCTGCCAGGTGCCGGCGTAGCGATCGCCATAGAACATCACGCGGGCGGTAAACGTACCGAGGCCGGGTATCGTCAGATCGGTCAGCGTAATGACCGGCGTGTCTCCAGCCCAGAGAACTTTGAGTGTCATCGGCACTTCGACATCGTTCTTGCCGTATTTGATGCGAGCCGTAAACGTCCACAGATCGCCACGGGCCTTTTCGACTTTCTTGAGTTCGTAACGTTCTTCGTGCGGGGTCTTATTTTCCTGCCCCGCAACGGTGAACGAGCCGACGAGCGCGGCCCCCGTCAGTTGTTCGGCGAAGCGGTTTTCGAGTTCGTCCTGCGTCAACTCAAGATTCTTTTTCTCAGCTGTCGGTTCTTTCTTTTCGTCGTCTGCGTATCCGCTGAGCCTCATCGTGCACAAAAAACTGCTGACAATCAGCCCCGCGATTATCGTGCGTTTTCGAAGTGTCATGAGTTCTTCTCCTCTGGTTGATATACAGGCCGTGGTCGATTTTCTTAAATTGGCGAATCCTGAAGGATACGTCGCACCGGCGATCCGCTATTATATCCGATGTCTGAGAGCCGGCCAACTGACGGAAATTCGTCAGCGTCTTTGTAACCAAAAACTGTATTCGCGAGACTAAAGTGTTATGACCGATTCGCAATCGACCTCTGCCGCATCCAGCCATGATATGCATAGCACGGGAATTCCCCCTGACCCGGGAAAGCTAGGACCGGCTTTTCTAGCCTTTGCGCAGATCATTGCCCGACTGCGCGCCCCCGACGGTTGTCCCTGGGACCGTGTGCAGACACTGGCGTCGATCAAACCGTACACTTTGGAAGAAACCTACGAATTACTCGCCGCGATCGATTCCGATGATAACACCGCGATTTGCGAAGAACTGGGCGATGTGCTGTTACAAGTGGTGCTCGATGCACAAATCGCCGCCGACGAAGGGCGTTTTACACTGATCGATGTCATCGAAGGAATCGCCGAGAAAATGGTTCGCCGCCATCCGCACGTATTTGCCGACGCTCACGCCGAGACGCCCGGTGATGTGATCTCGCATTGGGAACGGGCCAAGAACAACGAAAAAGAACGTGATTCGATCTTCAGCGGCCTACCGAAAGCCTTACCGGCGCTAGCCCGTGCGGCACGGGTCACCCATAAGGCGGCACGTGTCGGTTACGATTTTCCTCAGCGCGAAATGCTCTTCGACAAACTGAATGAAGAACTGCAGGAACTGGCGCGGGAATTGTTCGCCGACGGCCGAATTCCTCATGCCCCCGCCGGCGTAGAGGCCGAAGTGGTCGCGGATCAGCCGATCAAAGATCCCGCACAATTGCGGCGAATCGAAGACGAACTGGGAGATGTGCTCTTCGTTCTGTCGAACATTGCCCGCCGCTGGGGCGTCAATCCGGAAGAAGCACTGCGGCGTAGCACCGAGAAATTCGAGTCGCGGGTTCGCTACATCGAAGCCTCTCTGGCAAAAGAGGGACGCGAAATGAAGCAGGCGACGTTACAGGAGATGGAGAACCTGTATCAGCAAGGAAAAAAACAGGTCCGTCCGTCGTAAGAATTCGAACAATACGATGCGTTCATTCACGCGAATAATTTTGCGGAATCTGTTAGAATGACTTGAGATATCGTCCATCAGACGAAAAACGCGATCGGGAGAATAGCGACGTGTTGTTCTCCACACGTTCGCCGGGTCACGAATGCTATCGTTTAGGAATAATTGGTCATGCCGCAATCTACCATTTCACTGATACTGGGAGGAGGCAAAGGAACGCGACTGTTTCCTTTAACCCAGTATCGCTCCAAACCGGCGGTTCCGCTGGCGGGTAAATACCGTATCATCGATATCCCGATTTCGAACTGTATTAACAGCGGGATGAATCACATTTATCTGCTCACGCAGTTCAATTCGGTGAGCCTGCATCGCCATATTCGTCAAACGTATTCGTTTGACCGCTTCGGCGGGGGATTCGTTGAAATTCTCGCCGCGCAGCAGACGATGGATTCGATGACCTGGTATCAGGGAACGGCCGACGCCGTCCGCCAGCATTTGCGATACATCCAACAGCACGGCATCGACACGGTCATCATTCTTTCGGGTGACCAGGTCTACCGCATGAATTATCACGAGATGCTCGAAACGCATCGAAAGAGCGGTGCCGACGTCACCATCGCCGCCGTTCCCGTGTCGCGTGACAAGGCGGATGCCTTCGGCATCATGCGGCTGGACGACACCGGCCGCGTCGAAGGATTTCTGGAAAAACCGAAGACCGATGCCGAGATCGAACTCGTCAAAACCGACCCCGCATGGATCGATGCGCACGGCGTCGAAAGCAAAGGTCGCGATTGCCTGGCCAGTATGGGCATTTATGTGTTCGACCGCGACACGCTGGTCGAGCTTTTAGAGAAAACGACGTATCAGGATTTCGGCAAAGAAGTTTTTCCGCTTTCGATTCGTGTCCGCAAGGTGCAAGTGCATCTCTTCGACGGTTATTGGGAAGACATCGGCACGATTCGCTCATATTTCGAAGCAAATCTCGAACTCGCTTCGCGCGAACCGCCGTTTTTGTTCGCCGATAAAAGGATGCCAATTTTCACGCAGCCGCTGATTCTTCCGCCGACGCGCAACGAACAGAGTACGATCTCGCACAGCCTGGTCGCCGACGGCTGCCGCATCGACGGAGGAACCTCGATCGAACGAAGCGTCGTCGGCTTGCGTTCGCAGTTGGGGCAGAACGTCAAAATCCGCAAATCGATTTTGATGGGAGCCGATTATTATGAGGATCCCCCACACCGCGCCGACCGCCCGCAAGTGGGTGTGGGGGATGGTTCGGTCATCGAAGGAACCATCGTCGACAAGAATTGCCGCATTGGCCGGAATGTGAAAGTCGTTCCGACTTCCACGAATATGGAAGATGGTCAATACGGGAAAGCGATCGTCCGCGACGGCGTCATCTGCATCCCCAAAGACACCATCCTCCCCGACGGCTGGTCGTTTGCCGAGCAGACCCGAACGGAGTGTACGGAGTTTTGATGACTATGTCCGATCTCGTTCCCAAGCTCCAGCTTCACGAACGATGGTTGCCCCTTATTGTGGAGAAGTCGATACGGTGGCATTCGTTTTCTGTGAATGGGACCGGAACCAATCGCCCATTTCCGCGATCACCAGATCGCGGAAATCGCTCCACTCGGAGGCATCGGCAAAGTGGCGTTTTCAAAAACTGGCCAATCCTATTGCTTAACAGGCTCAGTCAAACCGCTGCGATCATCGCGATCCATTGCCAGAGCCAGTGCGGTACGGCGAACAATCCTAGAACTACGGTCGCGCACAGCACAACGCCGATGAACGACGGCACATCCTGATTGCGGTCGACCGGCTTTGCCGGCGGGTCGAGGTACATCGTGGCGACGAGTCGCAAATAATACCAGGCACCGATCGCTGCGTTCACCGCCATGAAACCGGCGAGCCAGCGGCCTGACGACGTCCCTTCGGACCATGCCGCCATAAACAGATTCAATTTTCCCAGAAACCCGGCGGTGGGTGGAAGCCCCGTGAGACTGAACAGAAAAATCGCCGTCATCAACGCGGCGGTCGGATGCGTCTGACTGAGTCCCGCCAGATCGCTCACCGTTTCAATCGAGCGATCGGTTCGGTTGAGATAAACCAGAATCGCGAAAACGCCCGCCGTCATCGCACCGTAAACGGCGAGATAGAACAACACAGCCTGCACGCCGGCCAAGGGGGCGATTCGGTTCTGCTGGATCGCCAATCCCACGAGCAGGTAACCGGCATGGGCAATGCTCGAATACGCAAGCAATCTCCGAATGTTGTTCTGCAACAAGGCAAACACGTTACCGACGATCATCGTGATGACGGCGATGATCCACAGGGCCGGCGCGCCGATGTGTAACAGAACGCCCGTGGTATCGAGCAAACCGAAAATGCGAACGAATGCCGCCACACCGACGATTTTGGGAACGACAGCGAGTAACGCCGCTCCGAGAAAAGATGTCCCTTGAAAAACGTCCGGAGCATAAAAATGAAAGGGGACCGCCGAAAGGCGAAACCCAAGCGCGGCGATGATCAACAGCGTCGGTACGACCAACACGACAGGAACGCCGCTCAGTCCGGACGATTGCAGTCCCGATTGTATCGCCTGCAGATGCGTACTTCCGGTCACGCCGTACAGATAACTGAAGCCGAACAACAATAGCGCCGATGAAAACACACTGAGCAGAAAATACTTCGTCACCGCCTCCTGAGCGACGGCGTCTTTACGCGAGAGGTACATCAGCACGTAGGTGGGAATGCTGACGAGTTCGAGTGCCAGAAACAGATACACGAGGTCGTTCATGACCGACACCAGCGACACACCGGCGAGAGTGATTAACAGACAGCCGTGCGTTTCGGCAGCCTGGTTATCGGGAATCTGATTCCAGCTCAGCAACACCAACACAATGCCGACGGCGACAGTCAATCCCCGCGTGAACCAAACGAGGCCGTCGATTTGAAACGGACTGTAGAGCGAACTTGCACCGCCGTACGGCACAGAGGATGTATTCCAGAGCACAAGCGAGAACACGAGCGCGATTAACGTCAGGCCGCCCCAGCGATGACGCAATCCCGCCGGTGCCGTACCGTCGCTGCTGACGAGAAACGGCGCCGCGAGAAATTGCACGCACGCCGTCACTATCAAAACCAGTTCCGGAAGAATGCGCGACACGCTGTCGGCGAATATTTCAACGGACGATATCACGATCGCTACTCCTCGCTGCACCGACAGGTATTTGCGTCACGGCATGAGCGGAAGCCCCATGCTGATGGCGTTGACTTTGAATTTCTTTCGAAACCGCTTGCGCTGTGGCTTCGCGGTTCTGGTTTTCGAACAACGTCGTCCGGTCGCGCTCAAATTGACGTACCAGACCGTTCACATCGGGTTCGATCGTTTTCATCACCGGTGACGGATAGACGCCAATCCATAAACAAAGAACGGCCAACGGCAAGACGGCGATCGCTTCGCGGAGCTGGATGTCGGGAACGTGCTCGGTATGCGGAGGTATTTTTACAGGTCCAAAAAATCCACGTTGCAACAGCGTCAGCAGATACCAGGCACCCAGAATGACTCCCGAGGCCCCGATGACCGCATAGATCGGATGGGCTTCGAACATGCCGAGCAACGATAGAAATTCGCCCACGAAACCGTTAAGCCCCGGCACCCCCATGCTCGCAAAACAGATGAAAATCATCGCGACAGAAATCAACGGGATCTTTTGAGCAAGTCCGCCGAGTTCGGTCAGCTGCCGCGTGTGATAGCGTTCGTAAATCATGCCGACGAGCAAGAACAAAGCACCGGTTGAAAGTCCGTGATTGAGCATTTGCAGAATGCTGCCGCTGATTCCCGCGGCGTTGAGGGCGAACAGACCGAGCATGCAAAATCCGAGGTGGCTGATGCTGCTATAGGCGACCAGGCGTTTGATGTCGTTTTGCGCGAGGGCACCGAGGGCACCGTAGATGATGCCGATCGTCGAGAGCGTGGCGATTAATGGGACGCCAACCTGAATACAGGCATCGGGCAACAGCGGCAACGCCAGACGAAGAAAGCCGACCGTTCCCAATTTCAGTAAGACGCCGGCCAGTAATACACTTCCCGCCGTCGGTGCTTCCACGTGCGCGAGCGGCAACCAGGTATGAAACGGCACCAGCGGGACTTTGATCATGAACCCCGCTGACAAAGCGAGAAATAAGGTAACCTGCATCGAAACGTGCATCGGATTTTCGGCCAATGCTCGCGAAAGTTCGGGGAGTGAAAACGGATTAGACAGGGGTATCTGTTGATTGGTCTGAATGATCAACATGACCAGCCCCAGTAAGGTCACCAGACTACCCGAGAGCGTATAGATGAAGAATCGTGTCGCCGCGTAACGGCGTTGTGCCCCTCCCCAGATGCCGACCAGAAAGAACAGGGGAATCAGCGTAAATTCGAAGAAGATATAGAACAACACAAGATCGAAAGCGCAGAAGGCCCCGAGCAATCCGGTCTCGAGAATCAGCAAACAGACATAATATTCGGTCACGCGTTCGCGGACCGATTCCCACGAAATCAGGATTGCGGAGACGGTCAACAACGACGTCAAAAGCACCATAAGTATGCTGATGCCATCGAGCCCGAGATAGAATTCGAGTTTAAGGCCGCGTCCGTAGCGTTCGGCTACCGGTATATTTTTGTTGGCATGTGATTCACTAAAATCGAGCCAGGTGTGCCGAAATCCCAGTCGAGGCTGAACAGGGTTCTGCTGCGTCGATGCGCGCGAAACTCCCCCCTGCTGATTCATGTTCGAGGCATCGTGCGCGGCGAGTGTGAGCGACAAACCGAGAGTCGCCAGCGATACCCATAGGGCCGTCCAGCGCGAGACTGATGTCTCTGATGATCTGAATATCATCAGCAACACGGCACCGACCGCCGGCAGAAAAATCATGATTGGAATCAAACTCGACATACCACGTTCATTCTTTCAATTGGTTTCATCATCGTCTGTTCGCCCGGCGGCGGAGCGACGACAACTCATCCCGTACATCGAACTCTCACCGGCCTAGATTATGACACTCGACTAACGAAATTTATTTTTTTATTATGCCTCGGGACTGATTAACCAGCCCAAGCCTGCATCATCAGCAACACCATCACGATCAATCCACCGAACATGACCAGCAAATACGAGGGCACCAGTCCGTTTTGCAGGGGCTGGAGACCACGCCCGAACCAACGAGGTACGGCTCCGATAAAATCGAGAAGTCGATCGATCACATAACGATCGAACAACAGACACAATTGAGCCAGCCCGCGAAGCGGCAGAACCAGTAACGCGAAAAAGATCTCGTCGAGATAGAATCGCTCTTGCGACCAGCGATACATCGATCCCATGCGGTTGGCCCACGCGGTGATCTGCACGCGCGAGCCAACATAGGCTGCGTAGGCCAGACCGATACCTCCGAGGGCAACCACCGTGCTGATGAGCATGACGTCCCAGTGCAGATGATGTTCGCCAGCCGCCGGTAGTCCCGGCGTTTTTTCGAGATAATGGGCGAACAACGTCGTTGGTCCTACGATCAGACCGATGGTCAGCGAGAAAAAGGCCAACACGCGCAACGGTTGTGCCATTGCAGGAGGTGCCTCGTGCGGATGATGTCCCGCTTCGGGGGGAAATCGCTCCGGTCCGTGAAACGTCAAGAAATAAGCGCGAAACGTATAAAAGGCGGTCAACAATGCCGTTATTAACGCGATGCACCACAGGACGAAAAACAGAGTGCCATACGTTTCGTGGTGCGTCGCCTGTGAAAGTGCCGCGATGATGTCATCTTTACTCCAAAAACCCGAAAGCAACGGAAACCCCGCCAGCGCCAATGCACCGGCGAGAAAACATCCGTGCGTCGTCGGCATGACCCGCTTCAACCCCCCGAAACGCCGCATGTCGATGACGTCACCCATAGAGTGCATCACACTCCCGGCGGAGAGGAATAATACCGCTTTGAAAAACGCATGGGTAAACAGGTGAAACATCGCCGCGGTGACGGCAAATGTGGCGAACTCGGCTCCCGCCGCTGCGCTTCCGAGTGCAAGAAACATGAAACCGAGCTGACTGACCGTCGAATAGGCGAGCACCCGCTTCAAGTCGAATTGCGTCAGCGCAATGAGTGCGGCGACGAGCGCGGTAATGCCGCCAATCGTCGCGATTGTCACCTGCACTTCGGGAGAGTGAATGTAAAGAGGCGTGCAGCGGGCAACCATATAAACACCGGCCGTTACCATCGTCGCGGCGTGAATGAGCGCACTGACGGGGGTCGGTCCTTCCATCGCGTCGGGCAACCAGACGTGCAGCGGAAACTGTGCCGACTTTCCCATCGCGCCGATAAACAACAAAATCGTGATCCCGTATATCAATTCAGGACTGGTCGCTGCAATTCTGGCGATGAGATCGGGACGTCCGAGTACGCCTTCATAATCGAGCGTTCCGAACGTCGTCCAGATGAGAAAAATTCCGAGGAGAAACCCAAAGTCGCCGATGCGATTGACGACGAACGCTTTTTTCGCTGCGGCGGCCGCACTGGGACGGGTGAACCAGAAACCGATCAGCAGATAACTGCACAGCCCCACCGCTTCCCAGAACACAAACAGCAGCAGAAAGTTGTTCGCCAGCACCAACATGCACATCGAGAACACGAACAGAGAAAACGCAGCGAAAAAGCGGGGATACCCGGGATCGCCGTGCATGTATCCACCGGCGAAAATCGCGACGAGTAAACTCACAAGAGTGACCGTCGTCAGCATGATGGCGGTCATGGCATCGGCACGAATATCGACGCCGATCCGCAAATCGCCGACGTGCAGCCATTCGTAACCGTTCGATTTGTAGATGGCGGAAAGACCGTTATCGCCGACGCCCAACGTCGTGTGAGACTGCGAAACGGCTTCGACGTTTTCATCGCCGTGAGAGACTGAAGCGTGCCCTCCCTTCATCCCTGAAAAAAGGACGATCAGCGAGAGCAGCAGCGACACCGTGATTCCGGCGATGCAGACCTGATGGCTTCGCTCTCCGAAGAACGCCTTTCCGAACAGGGCGAGTAATGCCGCTGCCAGCAGCGGCGCCCCCGGAATGAGCCACAAGCCGGTTTCCATAAAGTTCTCAAACACGAGTAACGCTCTCCTGCTTGTTGAATTGTGGTAACCGTCCGGCCGGTGTCAGCCGTGGATCGACGGAGAACTCTTCTTCTTGCGGTTCGACGACGGTCGCCCGGCGTTCGAGTCGAACATCACACAGCGGTTTCGCCTCGCCCAGCTCGCCCCAGACGTCGACATCCAACGTTTTTCGTCGCTTGTAGAGCGACAGTATCAGCACGAGCGCCAACCCGGCCTCGCAGGCGGCGACAGTAAGAATCATGATGGTAAACGACTGCCCCTGGTTGTGCTGATGTTCGTAGTTAAAGGCGACGAGATTGATCCCAACGCCATGCAGCATCATTTCAGCAGACAGCATCATGACGATCAGATTGCGGCGCGTGAGAAAACCGATCGCCCCCAGCACGAACAAGGCTGCCCCCACGATAAGGTACTTGTCCAACTCAGTCATTACAGCGTCCCTTGTGATCGACGGGGAGCCATGGCGATGGCTCCGATGCACGCGACCAGCAGTAAAGTTCCCGCGAATTCGACAGCGAACAGATAATCGCCAAACAACGACCGCCCCAGTCCGTGCAGAGAACCGACCTCCCCTTCGGGGTGTCGGCTCCAGGCGTTTGCCTGTTCCGTCTCGGCGGAAGTGAAATAGCGATGTCCCTGTGCCGCAGGTGCTTTCGCGACTTCAGTCCCGGCTGCGGATGTTGCCGGTGATGCCGCCGAAATAGAAATCTTAGGCCAGGAAGAGATTCCCAGAATCAGGCTGCCGAACAACACCATGCCGAATACCGTCGTCAGTAACGGACTCGATGACGTCGCATCATAACCGGCCGTTCCTTCCTGCTGTGCGAGCATCAATACAAATAAGAAAGTCACGATGATCGCGCCGGCATAAACGATGACCGTCGCCGCTGACAAAAACGGTGCCGATCGGAGCAAAAACAAGCCGCACACGCTCAACGTCACAATCGCAAACCAGAGTGCCGAATACGCCGAATTCCGGCTGGTAATCATGCAGATTCCCCCGAGTATGGCGCCAGTCGAAAACACGCCGAACAACACGTCGGTCACAGCGATGTGTCCTAATCCGGTCAGCGAAAACAGACTTCCCCAGATCAACGCCAACGCCAGGATTTGTGACAGTCGCGACAGTCCCTTGCCACCGCGCGGAAGCAACCAGACCAGCGACAGGCCGATCACGATCACCGGCAAAATGATCGCCCACGGAGTTTCCATTTGAGCTAACAAAGTGGTATCCAACGAAAACATGTCATCATCCTAAAAACATCGGTGCAAAACCGATGATACATCAATGCGACGAATCGTTCGCCGGGCGGGATATGATCGGTAACGGCGGTGGTACTTTGCCCGGGGGCATCGGTTGTACAATTTCTGATGCCGGACCGAGCACTCCGCCGTGCGTTCGTACGGGATCTTTGGGCAATTTGACTGTTTGATCGAAAATCGACAGCAGCTTATCCTTGTCGTACAGCATCTCCTCGCGTGTTTGCCCCGAGATGTCGAATTCGCTGGTGAGTTCGATGGCATCGCAGGGGCACGCTTCTTCGCACATGCCGCAATAGATGCATTTGAGTTCATCAATTACAAAACGTTCGGGGTATTTGTCGCGATCCTCCCACGGTGCCTCGGCGGCGTCGATGTAGATACAATGCGCAGGGCAGGCGGTCGCACACATAAAACAGGCAACGCATTTAACACGCCCTTCGTCATCCCGATTTAACCGATGCACCCCTTTGAAGTTGGCAGGCAGGTTCGGTTTGACTTCGGGAAATTCCTGCGTCACAGTCTTGTTATCGAAGATGTGGCCAACGGTCGTTTTCAACCCCTGGGCAATCGCCGGCAAAAACGTCGACTCCCAGAAACTCAATTCGGGTTCCGAAACCCAGCAGATTTCTTTATCTTGTATCGCCATATTACGCTCTCTATTTGACTCTCACGACGACGAAGTATTCTCCTCGACGCGGCATTATGAATCAGTGTTGCAAAGGGGACGCCGCTCGTTTCGGGCTCGGCGTCATTGAAATCAGGCCGGTGATGATCACGAGTGCCAGCGATACCGGCAGCAGCCACCACCAGCTGAGTGAGAATTGACGTACGAACATCGTACAGACCACGTTGCACAGCGACAGCGGAATGAAGACTTTCCACGCCAATCCCATCAATTGATCGAAACGGAAACGAGGAAGCGTCCATCTCAATAACATCACAAAGGTAATGCACGCCAGCACCTTCGTGTGCAACACCGCAAATTTGACGATCCATGCCCCTGCATAATGGCTATCCGGAGTGGCAATCCACGGAAAATTCCAACCCCCGAAAAACATGATGGCCATCAGAAAACTGACGGTAATCACGTGAGTGTATTCCGCCAGGAAGAACATGCCGAATTTCAGCGCACTGTACTCCGTATGATATCCACCGACGAGTTCTTGCTCGCATTCGGGCAGGTCGAACGGAAGTCGATTCGATTCGGCGAGAGCGCTGGTGAAGAAAATCATTGCCGCCAGCGGTTGAAACCAGATATTCCAGCTCCCTATCCCCCCTTCGGCTTGACGCTGTAAGATCGTTTCGAGATTCAGCGAGCCCGACAACAAGGCAATGCCGAGAATCGACATGCCGAGCGGGATCTCGTAACTCACCACTTGGGCACTGGCCCGCAGCGAACCGAGCGCACTGTATTTGTTGTTGGACGCCCAGCCCCCGAGAATAATGCCATATACCGCAAGCGACGTGACGGCGAAGATAAAGACGATACCGATATCGATACCCGGAGCGATCATCGCCTGCCACGACGTCGAATCGGTCGTCGTCGGACCGATCGGGACAACGGCGAGCGCAAGCATCGTCGTCATGACGGAAATTGTCGGCGCGAGTAGAAACAGGACCTTATTCACATGGGAGGGAATGACATCTTCTTTGAGCAGAAACTTCATTCCGTCGGCAATCGGCTGCAACAGACCGAATTTACCGACGCGATTGGGGCCGACGCGATCCTGCATCCAGGCGGCGACTTTGCGTTCCAGCCAGATCAGGTACGAACAGCCTCCCAGCACTCCGCCGAGTACGACGCCGATCGTGATCAATGTGGAGATCAGTGGATTCATGAAAATGACTCAAATAATTCAGGCTGTTTCAGAGGACTTTATGGGGATGTTGCGGCATTCGCGACAACTGATGCGTTGGTCGGTTTTCCAGGTGTATCCAGCATCACGCCAAATTCTCCCAGCGGGTGGGTCAATGCCTGCAACGCGGAAATGTGTTCGGCAATTTCATTCCGCAGTCGACCCGCGTTAAACAGTCCGCGGCGTCCAGCCAACTCCCATAAAATACGATTGTCCGGACGGGCTTCTTCCGGCGAATGAATCGCTCGTTTGATGGGCTGCGCCAGACCGGCGTGATTAACGAATGTGCCGTCACGTTCCGCAAACGAACCTCCCGGCAACACATAGTGAGCCCGCCGGCTCGCCGCTGACGGAAGAATATCTTGCACGATGGTTAACTTCAATGTGTCGAGCAATGCTCCCTGCTCATCGGTCAGCCACGGTTCGTGCGGATCGCCTCCGACGAGATACGCGGCGTCGATCTGTCCCGCTGAAACCGCTTTCCAGAAATCGTCCATCGATAAAGTCGATCCCTGAAAATGCCGAATGATCGCTTCGACTCCCTGACGATTCGGACATTTCTCGGCACGAATCGTAAATCGCGTCGGTGCCACTGCGTTACCGTGTACGTCTTTCGGATAACAATCGTCATCGCCGACGACTCGCACCGGCCCGAGGTACAGTCGAATCTCTTTCGACAGGTTTTTCAAATAACCTGCGAGCAAATACGCTTCTTCGACGGTCATCCAGGGTGAAAGCACCGCTGCGACCGCCTGCGGTTTGGCGGTAATCGCTCCCTCGATCGCGGCTCGCACACCGGGAAGAATCGTTTCCCAGTCGGTGGGCTGCTGATCTCCTTCCAAACGGACCAGCGGTTGCGTCAATCGGTCGGGGCTGTTGATGTACTTATAACCGAAACGTCCTTCGTCGCACATGAATTCCCCTTGCGCGAGAGGATTATGTCGCGGTTTGAATCGATAAACGACGTCTTTGTTTTGATCGACGCGAATGCTGCAACCCGTGCTGCAATTGGGACAGACGCTCGACGTCGATTCAAGCCACCAGACCCGCTGTTCGTACAAAAAATCTTTGCTGCACAGTGCACCGACAGGGCAGATATCGACAACGTTTCCCGCGAGTTTGTTGTTGCACGGTTCGCCGGGGAAAATATCGATCTCGGCGTGGCTCCCGCGTTCGATGACCTGTAACTCACCCGTACCGCTGATCTCGCGGGTGAATCGCACACACCGGGTACACATGACGCAGCGATCGGTAAACAGCGTGATCTGGTCGCCGATGTGGTCTTTATCGGGTTTAAGCAGTTTCGGCTCTTGCAGCCGGCTATATCCCCGGCCGTATTTGTAGCTGTAATCCTGCAAAAAACATTCTCCCGCCTGATCGCAAACGGGGCAATCGAGCGGATGATTCAAAAGCAGATATTCGAGCGTTGCTTTTTGAGCGGCAAGGACGGCGGGACTGTTGCTGACGATAACTGTCTCGGCCTTAACCGGCGTCTGGCAGCCGGGAACAAGCTTCGGGACCATTGCGATGGTGCCGTCGGGCTTGCGTTCGCCGACTTCGACGAGACACATGCGGCAACTCGCCACGACCGACAAGTCTTTGTGCCAGCAATAGTGAGGGATTTCAACGTCGGCACGTTGAGCCGCCTGAATGCAGTTCAAGCGCTCGTCGGCTCCGATTTCAATTTCGCGTCCGTTGACGATAACTGTCGGCATATGAGTTCTGCTTCGATATCTATCGTTTTTCGTTCGTCAGTTAATGAGCATCTACCAAAACCGGCAATTCGCTTTTCATCCCTTTTGCGATGTATTCT
Source organism: Planctomycetota bacterium (assembly GCA_027618475.1). GTDB lineage: Bacteria > Planctomycetota > Planctomycetia > Planctomycetales > Planctomycetaceae > JAQCEJ01. The sequence goes on from JAQCEJ010000007.1 coordinate 52,778, forward strand.
TCGAATTCGCCGCGAAATTTTTTGATCGCGTTTTTCACCGGCCATGCGGCACCGTCGGATAACCCGCAAATCGTTGTGCCGGGGATGATTCCCATCGACCCGGCGACTTCCATCAACAGGTCGAGATCTTTGCTCTTGCCGAATCCCGAACGAATACGCTCGAGGATTTTTCGCATCCAGTCGGTTCCTTCGCGACAGGGTGTGCATTGTCCGCACGATTCGTGGGCCATGAACCGGCAACAATTGAAGAGGACGTCGACCATACTCGTGTGATCATCGATGACGACCACCGCCGCCGTCCCCAGTCCGAGGCAGCCGGCTTTACCCGGTCCACTAAAATCGAGAGGTGTATCGAGTTCGTCGGCACTCAAAAAACCCATGCTGATGCCGCCGGGAACGACCGCCTTCACCTTGCGGCCTTTCCAGACGCCCCCTCCCTGCTCTTCGATCAGTTGCCGTGCCGTGACACCGAGTGGCAATTCGTAACATCCCGGTTTGTTGACGTGCCCGCTGATGCAATAGAGCTTCGGACCGAAACTGCCGGGATCGCGCGGATTGTTCGGATCGGGCGGAACCCCCATCGAACGAAACCAGTCGACGCCGCGCCTCACAATGTGTGTGACGCACGCCAGCGTTTCGATGTTATTGACGATCGTCGGTTTGCGAAACAGCCCTTCGATAGCAGGGAACGGCGGCTTGATCCGCGGCCAGGCTCGCTTTCCTTCGAGGCTCTCGATGAGTCCCGTCTCTTCACCGCAGATATACGCACCGGCTCCGCGATGCAGATAGACGTCGAGACAAAAATCAGTTCCCAGAATATTCTTGCCGAGCAGATTCGCGGCGTAACATTCATCGATCGCGTTTTGCAGCACGCGGTAACTTTTGCCGAATTCGTATCGCAGATAAATGTAAGCGGTCTGAGCTTTAATGGCCCGGCAGGCGATGGCGATCCCTTCGATGATCTGATGCGGGTCACCTTCCATAATCACGCGGTTGTTGAACGTCCCAGGTTCGCTTTCGTCGGCATTGACGCAAAGGTAAATCGGCCCCGGATGATCTTTCGGCAGAAAAGTCCACTTGAGTCCGCAGGGAAAACCGGCCCCACCACGCCCTCGCAAGCCCGAGGCTTTGACGATATCGGTCACTTCAGCGGGGGCCATCGACAGCGCTTTCTTCAGCCCGTCATACCCCCCATCGGCCTGATACGACGCGAGCGATGTCGCATCGGGCTTCCCGATACGCGCCATCAACACAGGTTCAAACTCGGCCACAATGTATTCCTTCAACTCTTGTGAGTAACGCTAACAAAACCCTCTGGACGACGAGCTTTCACAGGAAAAATAGCCGTAAAAAACGCCAACCGGGTTTTCATTAGGGCTTCTTAATGAGTTCACGGGTGCTTTCCGCCGTCATATTGGGATAACATTCGTCATTCACCAGCACGCACGGCGCACCTTCACAGACGCCGAGGCATTCGGCGAATTCCAAAGTGACTTCTCCGTCGGCTGTCGTTTCTCCCGGTTTGACGCCCAAATCGTGACAGACATCGGCTAACAGTTCTTCACCGCCGCGGAGCATGCACGAGATGCTGCGGCAGACCCAGACTCTTTTTTTCCCCAGTGGAGCTTTTTCGTCGCGGAAAAAACCGTAAAACGACATCGTGTCGTGCACTTCAGCCGGGTGCAGTTCGAGCAATTCGGCAATCTCGCGCATGGCTTCGATCGACACCTGCCGCTGTGCATCCTGCACGATGTGCAAGGCATTGAGCGTGACGGCCCGTTTGTTCGGATATTTCGGAAACTCCGCCCGAATTCGCTCCCGTATTTCTTCGCTCAAAGCACCCATCTATTAAACTCCGTTTGACGGTTTACAATGCCCCGTCCTGTTATCGATCTAACTCGGCCGCGATGATGTTCAAACTTCCCAACACCGCCACCACGTCGCTTAGCGTATGCCCCTTCATCATGAGCGGGAAGACACTGAAGTGAATGAACGACGGCGGTCGCGTGCGCGCCCGGTAAGCATTCGGCTTACCGTCACTGACAATATAAAACCCAAGTTCGCCGTTAGGAGATTCCGTCGCCGCATAAAGTTCTTCAACCGGAGGGACGAAGCCTCGATTGGGCATCATGATTTCGAAATGCTGAATCAGACCTTCGATACTGCGGTACACATCGGTCTTCGTCGGCAGCACGGCTTTTCCATCAGGATCGACATTGATCGGTCCGCCGGGAATGTTCTCGATCGCCTGTGTAATGATATGAACGCTTTCCAACAGTTCTTGCATACGGACGAGATATCGAGCGTAGCAGTCCCCCTCTTTCGCACAGACGACCTGGAATTCGAGATCGGGATACGCCAGATACGGCTCGTCTTTTCGCAAATCGCGTACAACGCCACTGGCGCGGGCGAGTGGACCGGTCACGCTGTAGTTGATGGCGTCTTCTTTTGTCAGGACGCCAATCCCCTTTGTTCGATCGATGAAGATTCTGTTGCGCGTCAACAGGCGATGAATTTCCGCATGGGTCTTCGGAAACTGCTTGATGAATTCGCGAACCTTATTGACCCATTCGAGATTAACGTCGTACAACATGCCGCCGACGCGCGTGTAACTCGAATGAAACCGTTGCCCCGAGGCATATTCGCAGATATCGTAGATTAATTCGCGCTGCTGGAAGGCGTACAAAAAGACGGTAAAGGCTCCGAGATCGAGTCCGGTCGTGCCGACGTTAAGCAGGTGATCGTGCAACCGCATCAGTTCGGCGAGTATCGTCCGCACGTATTTGCAGCGGGGCGTCAGTTCAATCTCCATCAATTTTTCGACCGTGTGATGCCAGGCGATTTCGTTCGCCAGTGGTGAGATATAATTCATCCGGTCGACGATGGTGACGTACTGATTGTAGCTGAGATCTTCGGAGAGCTTTTCGAACCCGCTGTGCAGAAAACCGATGTCGGGAATCGCGTTCACGACGCGCTCGCCGTCGAGCGTCAGGATCAACCGCAATGTGGTATGTGTCGCGGGGTGTTGCGGCCCGAAGTTGAGCGTCCACAGATAATCCTTATCTGTAGAGTTGGCCGTCGCGAGTTCCGATAATGTAAAAGGCATGTCAGCGAGCCTTGGGATGATGTCGCACTGTTGATATCAAATGTCAGATGTTAAATGATGAGTAGCGGAACGAAACCTAGCTTTCGGCGCGGGTAATCACGGGGAAATTGTGCCGCTCCCCGCGTCCTCGCAATGGATAATCTTTTCGCAGCGGAAACGCCGTGAATTCTTCGGGCATTAATATCCGTCGCAAATCGGGATGCCCTTTGAATGAAATGCCGAACATGTCGAAGACTTCCCGTTCGAGCCAGTCCGCTCCACGCCAGAGCGAAAAAACGCTCGGTACTTCCGGGTGGGGATCGTTCACAAATGTTTTGACGATGAGCCGCTCGCCCGTCTGCGTATTGAGCAAAATGTAGACGACACCGAAGCGATCGACGGCGTCAGGGAAATCAAGATAATCGACCGCCGTGATATCGCTAAGTTGATCGAAGCCGGCATCGTTCTTCAGGAAGGTCAGAACTGAGAGCAGACAATCAATCGCTACCACCGCTCGGTGGTTGTCGCGGAATTGACTGAATTCGAACGCATTGGCACCGAACTTTTGTACGAGTTGTTCTTCGATGGTCATGAACGATGATCCTTGCTGCAACGGCGGCCTCAGCTCGGCCTGACGTTGGACTATTGCTCGTCAGCCTGAAAGAGCAACTGCTCCTGTTTGCTGCGTCGAATTTCGTCTGCTGCCATGGGGAGCGGGCCTTCCGGCAGCGTCCGCTTGCCAAATTCGTGTCCGGTGAACGTCCCCGTTTTCTTAATCTTGTCTTGTAATTCGATCAGGCCGCGCAGCAATTGCTCGGGTCGTGGCGGGCATCCGGGAACGTACAAATCGACGGGGATGAAACGATCGACTCCTTGAACGACGGCGTACGTATCGAAGACCCCTCCCGTACAGGCACAGGCTCCCATCGAAATGCACCACTTCGGCTCCGGCATCTGTAACCAGATACGTTGGAGCACAGGGAGCATTTTCATCACGACCCGTCCGGCAACAATGAGCAGATCGCATTGCCGCGGACTGAAACGCATCACTTCGGCACCGAAGCGCGCGATGTCGTGACGCGATGCCCCCGTTGCCATCAGTTCGATTCCACAACAAGCCGTTGCAAATGGCATCGGCCACAGGCTGTTCGACCGCGCCCAGTTGGCCGCCGCGTCGAGTTGCGTCATAAACACATTTTCCGGCAGGTCTACCGCCATCGGAAGACTCCCTTCCGCCATGCATAAACATAGGCAATAACCAGCGTCGCCATGAACACCAGCATTACGCCGAACACCAGATCGCTGAGCACGGGATCGATGCCGTTCGGACCGGCATAAGCACTGACTGCCCAGGGATACAAAAAGAGCAATTCCACATCGAATACCAGAAACAGAATGGCAACCAGATAAAACTTCACATCGAACGGCTGACGGGCATCGCCGACAGGGTCCATTCCCGACTCATAGGGCATCTGTTTCACGGGAGTTTTTTTGCGAGGACCAATCGTATGTGCAAGAATAAGATTCGTAATCACGAATCCAATCAGCACGACGATGAAGATCAGCACAGGCTGAAACGTCGCGAGTTCACTATCCATTCTGTCGAGGTTCCTCATCTGTATTGTAGCAAGAGAGGCCGTCGATCCCATGCCTCCCGCAGCGTGTCTTCAGCAATGAAGAGGGCATGTTATGCGATGGCAGATTCGCATGCAAGCCGTGCCATGCCAGCAGTTTGTATTTCCAACCACGGCTGAAAAAATCCTCATTTTTGAGAATTATTTCATCTTCAACAGCGATATTGGCGTCAACCTCTTCACAAAATACAATAAACGGCAAGTCCGAGCGGCAGAAACAGGTTTCTCATCGCAGCTCGTTTGTTAAAATGGGAAGCGAACCGACGTTAAATTTTCTCTATCTCGCTGCCTCCATTGCGATAGTGCCCCAGCATGAAACGGGAGTGACATGAACGCCAGACTTGGTCGTTTTGTTAGTTCGATGTGCAGCATCGGTGTTTGTACCGTCGTGGCGACGTTGTTTGTAGTTACCGGTGAAAACGTCGGACAATCGGAATCTTCAGGTGCGGCATCTCCAATGCCCGATGTTTTCGCCGACATCGATCGCAGCCCTAACGCGCTGGCGATCTCGCCCGGTCACGATCGCATGGCCGTCGTGAATCACACGTCCGATTCGATTTCCATTGTGTCGATCGCCGATGAACGATTGGAATTTGAAGTCTCTCTGCGCGGCGATGTGCAAAATAGTCGAACTTTAACTCCTGCTCCCTGGGATGTCCTCTGGATCGACAATGAGCACCTCGCTGTTTCACTCATGCAAAGCGATCAACTGGCGATCTACAAAGTCAGCGACGATACCCTTTCATTAGAGCAATTGATCGATGTCGGCGATGAGCCGCGCGGGTTGGCGCTCGCAACCTCTCACGACGATGCGGTGGAGAAAACCATATTTGTCTGCCTGGCAGAAGAAGACGCCGTCGTCGCGGTAACCTGGCCGGAAGGAGAGTTGAACGACCGAATCTCCGTTGGCGGTCATCCACGGACAATCGCTGTTTCTCCCGATCAGCAATGGCTTGTGACCTGCTGCTCGACGCCGGGAGAAGTATTCGTGCACGATGCGCAGACCCGAGCATTCAAACAAAAGCGATATGTATTTGATCGTGCTTTTAATCTCGGTCGTCCTTTTATCGCGGCCGATTCGTCTCAGGTCTTCGTCACCGGAGCAATCAATCGGGCATTTCCGATTCATCCCGATAATATCGAGCGTGGTTGGGCGATTGACAATCGCCTCACGCGAATTCCGCTCCCCGAAGGACCGTATTGGGAACAGAAACAGCTCGGCCTTGATCCTCGTGGCAATGCGGCGGGGGACGCCAACGCCATCGCCGTCAGTCCCGACGGCCGGTGGTGGGCAGTCACGTGCGGCGGAAGTCACGAGTTGCTTTTGCTTAACGATGAAGCCATGATCTGGCCCTCGGCCGATCCAGGAGATTTTTTACCGCCGTTGTTTCAATACAAGCCGGATATGTTGCGTCGCATCGAACTTGGTGGACGACCGTGTGACCTCGTCTTCGTGAACGATCACACGATCTGGATTGCGAATTATCTTTCGAACTCGATTCAGATTGTCGATGTCAACGCGTCGCTGGTGACGAAGACCATTTCACTCGGCGGCCCCGAGACGCCGAGCCTGGCACGTCGCGGCGAAGCGATCTTTTACGATGCGGACCGAACCCTCAACGGATGGTTCAGCTGTCACACCTGTCACACCGACGGCCATACCAACGGCCAGACATTCGACACCGTAAACGACGGTACGCTCGATACCTTCAAACTTGTCCCATCACTTCGCGGCGTCACGCAGACAGGTCCGTGGACATGGCACGGCTGGCAACAGAATTTAACCGCCTCCATTCGAAAGTCACTCACCGACACCATGAATTCCGAAATCGAGATTACAGACGACGACCTGAACGCCGTGTATGCGTTTCTCGAAACGCTGCATCAACCAGAGATTCACAAATCGATGACGAATGCCGACGTCGCCGCGTCGGTATCACGCGGCGAATTGATCTTCCTTGGGAAGGGAGGCTGCGCGACCTGTCATCAGGGGACATATTATACGAAACCCGAAGTGATGACGGTCGGTCTCGAAACGACGCGCGACTACTTCAAAGGATTCAATCCTCCCTCACTGCGCGGTTTGCGTCATCGCCGCCGATTTCTACATGACGGCCGTGCCGAGTCGCTGGAACAGGTACTCACGGGGGGCCATCGTCCCGAAAACGTTTCCGGTGAAGCGTTGACGGATGCCGAGCTTCACGATTTGATTTCGTTCCTGCGCACATTATGATCGCCGAATCTCTGCAATGAACTTAAATCTCGATGACACAATTGCCGCGTTGGCATCGGCCGCCGGACCGGGGGGGATGAGCCTGATTCGCGTGAGCGGTCCGCAAACGCGCGACATCATCGGTGCCATGTTTCTGCCTTTCGATGTTCGACGATGGGAGGTTAGCGAACGCGCGCAGAATCATACCGGACGAATTGTCGTATCGTCGATGTCGAGTTCGATTCCGGTGTCGGTTTACTTTTGGCCGAACGCCAGGAGTTATACCGGTCAGATTTCCGCCGAGATTCATCTGCCGGGATCGCCGCCGCTCGTGGATGCCGTGCTGGCCGATCTGTTTCACGCTGGTGCCCGTCCCGCCGAGGGGGGAGAGTTCACGCTAAGAGCCTTTCTCGCCGGGAAAATCGATCTCGTGCAGGCCGAAGCGGTTCTCGGTGTCATCGATGCCTCATCGCAAAACGAATTGTGCGTTGCACTCGATCAGCTGGGAGGTGGTATTTCAGGACGGTTTTCGCACATCCGCCAGCAACTTTTAGAACTCCTCGCCGACTTAGAAGCCGGGCTCGATTTCGTCGATGAGGATATCGAGTTTGTGACGCGGCCCGAAGTTCAACGACGACTTACAGAATCTCGCGACGAACTGCTCGACATCGAACGCCAGGCGCACAATCGCATGCAATCGGTCGGTCGACCACGTGTCGCACTCGCCGGGCTTCCCAACGCGGGTAAAAGTACGTTGTTCAATGCCCTCGTTGGTACTCAGTCGGCGATCGTGTCGGACGAAGCCGGCACAACGCGCGATTATCTGAGTCAACTCATCACATGGAATAATTCGACGTGGGAACTGATCGACACAGCGGGATGGGAACCCGTCAATGAAGGAATCGAAGGACTCGCGCAACAGCTTCGCACCGACCAATGGCAGCGTGCCGATCTCATTATTCTCTGTGAAGCAAAGGATCACCCTTCGACCGACACCGCGACCGATCGTCAATTGATAGACCACATCCTGGCGTTCGGCCCTCCCGTCATGCGTATCCGGACAAAAGCGGACCTGATGATGAATAGAAATACCGATACAGCGCACACGTCGGTTCTCGAGGTGAGCGCACGACTCGGCGACGGACTCGATGCACTCAATCATGCCATCGCTGAAAAACTGACCGGAAACGGCGCGAGCGAATCTTTTTGGCTCGGAAGTACAGCAGCACGGTGTCACGACAGCCTGGCAGCGGCACTGGACGCCATCGGCCATGCGATCGACGCGACGAACGCCAATTGGGGAGATGAAATCGTCACCGGCGAATTGCGGCAAGCCCTCAATCACATCGGCCGAATAGTCGGCGCAGTTTACACCGACGATGTACTAGACCAGGTTTTCAGTCGCTTCTGCATCGGCAAATAATAGAACCGATTTTAATCCGGATGACGACGGTATCGTGGCACCGAGGGCCGCCGGACACAGCCATCCGCGCTTCAAGCGTCGCGTGTGACGGCAGTTGTATGGATCCGTGTTCGTGGCAGACGAGTTTTCCGATTCTGCCGGTTTCGTGTGTCGCTAAATATAATTGCTTTTTTCTCGTGTGATTGAACACGTGGAATCAACATACGATGACAACAATCAAGCAGAATCGTAACCAGTCGGGACATGCGGGGATCGCCTGGAGTGTGGTAAGGGGGGGGCAAGTACCACGATTTATCGGCGAATCATTGCGACGCCATCAGAAAATCCGCCAAAACGAGCCCGCGATGATTCGATCGGATGCACAATCGAAATCGCCGGTTCCTATTCACAACGCAACTGACACAAACCGCAATATCTAACATTACGGCAGGGCAATGAATCAGCGTCGATTTCGAACGTCGAGTGCTACGGATCCTACTGATCCGTCACGGGTCCGGAATGAAACGAATCACGCTGAAAAAGATGCGATGACTATTCGACGTCGTCATCGTCTTCGTCGGTCGACAAGGGTTCTTTTTTCTCGATCGACACATCCGCTGCATCCGGCAGCGTTTCGTCTTTGAGCTTGAGAGGAATTTCAGGATGGACCCCCGCCGGAGTTGTCCGCTTGCTCTCCGGTATCAACCGGTCGAGAATTCCATTGACGAATTGGGATGATTGTGCCGTGCCGTACCGTTTCGCCAGTTCAACCGCTTCATCGATGACGACTTTAGGGGGGGTGTCGGTGAACATCAACTCGAATGTTCCCAATCGGATGATATTACGGTCGGTCGGTGGCATGCGGGAGATCTTCCAGTGCATGGCGACCGATTCGATACTCGCATCGAGCTGCGAACGAACCTCGCGCACTCGAATGAACAACGACCACGAAAACTCGGCGAGTTGAAAGTCGCCCAGTTGTTCCTCAATCGTCGCACGGATCGCTTTCGCATCGGCATCGGGATTGATGTCGATCATATAGAGCATCTGCACGGCGAGTTCGCGTGCTTTGCTGCGTTTAGACATACTTGCCATCGTCCTTATCGTATCGCTTAAACCGTCGATGAAAGTCGACGGCCTTGTCGTTAAATCACAAATTCCATGGTTCTGCATTCTCTAAAACTTCGGTGATGTGAAACCGACGTCTTCAGAGGCAGCGACTTGATTCACACACGTTTCTCGACGAAGTCGCATCGTGCATTATATCCGAAGATCAGAGGTGTGAAGAGGGGAGATTAGGATTACTTTCCGCCGGATTCCGAAAGCGTTCGCAGCAGATTGACCATCTCGATCGCGGCGAGGACGGCTTCGTCTCCTTTATTCCCCATTATTCCGCCAGCACGCTCCAAGGCCTGCTCCATCGTCCCGCAGGTCAACACCCCGAATGTAACGGGAATGCCGTACTTCAGCCCGGCATTCATCAGGCCCGCGGCGACCTGTTGGTTGATGTATTCATGATGGCTGGTCGCGCCTTGAATCACGGCTCCCAGACAGCAGACTGCGGCGAATCGACCCGTTGCGGCCAGGCGATCGGCGGCAAGCGGAATTTCAAACGCCCCGGGAACCCAGGCGACGGTAATGTGGTCGTCCTTAACGCCATGCCGGTGCAATGTGTCGATTGCTCCATCGAGCAGTTTCTTCGTCACAAGATTATTGTAACGCGAAACCACCAGCGCGTACGCCCCTTCAGCCGTCGGACGGTTCCCTTCCAATTGTCGAATCATTGTGATTTTTCTCACTCACCAACCGAGAGTGGATTGTCGCATGAGTGCCGTTATTTGTGCGATTTACGACAGATTCATGCTCATTAAAAATTCTTCATTCGTCTTTGTTCGTTTCAAACGGCTGGTCAGCAGTTCCATCGCTTCGACGGGATTCATATCGTTAAGTACGCGGCGAAGGATCCAGACACGGCGGAGTTCGTCTTCGTCCATCAGCAATTCTTCGCGACGCGTGCCCGACTTGTTGACGTCGACCGCGGGCCAGACGCGTTTCTCGACCATGCGACGATCGAGATGCAATTCGGTGTTGCCGGTCCCCTTGAATTCTTCGAAGATGACTTCGTCCATGCGGCTGCCGGTATCGACGAGGGCTGTTGCCACAATCGTGAGGCTCCCCCCTTCTTCGACGTTTCGTGCCGCACCGAAAAATCGCTTGGGGTGCTGCAAAGCGTTGGCATCGACACCCCCCGAAAGAATCTTTCCGGAATGCGGCGTCTCGGTGTTCCATGCTCGTGCCAGTCTCGTGATGGAATCGAGGAAGATGACGACGTCCTGGCCGTATTCCACCATTCGCTTCGCTTTTTCGATCACCATTTCGGAGACTTGTATGTGCCTGCTGGGTGGCTCATCGAATGTACTGCTGATGACTTCACAATTCCGGCTCTTGACCTGCCGTTCCATGTCGGTCACTTCTTCCGGTCGTTCGTCGATCAGCAGGACGATGACATAGGCCTCGGGGTGATTGATTAACACCGATTGCGCCATCTTCTGCAAAAGAATCGTCTTACCGGCACGAGGTGGCGAGACAATCAGACCGCGTTGCCCCATGCCAATCGGGGCGACGATGTCGACGACGCGGGTGCTCAGTTCCATCGGGTCTGTTGTCAGTTTCAAACGAGTTTCGGGATGCAACGGTGTCAGATCGTCAAAAAAGACTTTCTCGGTGAGGAGATTGGGATCTTCTCCATTGATCGCTTCCACGCGCAACAAGGCAAAATATCGCTCGTTTTCTTTCGGTGGTCGAATCTGCCCAGCCACCGTTGCCCCCGTACGGAGTCCGAAACGGCGAATCTGACTAGGAGAGACGTAAATATCGTCGGGACACGGCAGATAGTGATAATCGGGGCTGCGGAGAAATCCGAATCCGTCGGGAAGGATTTCCAGCGTCCCTTCTCCGAACATCAGGCCGTTCATCTTCGTCCGTTCTTTCAGGATTTTGAAGATGAGATCCTGCTTCTTGAGACCGGTGTATTCGGTGACGTTTTCGATCCGCGCGAGCTGCAGCAGTTCTTTCATCGTCATCCGCTGAAGTTCGGCGATATGAATGTCCCCCTTCTTAATCTCTTCGTACCGCTCGTCGGACGAAAAAGCGGTGGACAATTCGGCATCGGCGGCGTCTGATTCCGGGGTCGGTAATTCGGAAGGATCGGGATGGTGACCGTCGACCGTTTGTGACGAACGAGGGCGAGTTAGTTTTGCCATGATGGGACGTTCCTGGAACTCGAGGCGGGAGTGTTACGTGGCTGATTCATCGAGAAAACGGTTGAGGTGATCATCGCTCCTCCATATTCTTTCGTTTAAACCGGGAAATGAAAGGGGGGAGCAACAAGTCAGTGGTGATGCATTTCACGCGATGGAGTCATCCGACATTATCAACTTCAGATTATGACGCTATGATCAAGGCGACAATTTCATCCGTTATATGCGTTGTATCTTTATCTGGCTTAGGCAGGTTGAATTTGATTACGTTATTCGATGGATCAATCGTGGCGACAGGAATGCGATTCGTCGCTGGCGTGCTGTTGCAACCGGCAGACTATCTGTTGCAATTGTAGGCCGGCCTCTTCAATCGTTCCGTTATTGGTGACGATAAAATCGGCCGCGTTTCTCTTTTTTTCCAGGGAATACTGGCTGGCTTCGCGAGTCTTCCATTTTTCGTCGTTCCAGCCTCGCTGTTGCTGGACTCTTTGTCGGCGTAACTCGGTCGGGGTGTCCAGAAAAACAACGGCATCGCAGATGTCGCGCCATCCGGCCTCAAGGATCACGGCCGCATCCAGAAAAATAACGTCAATTCCCCCTTGTATATGGGCTTGATTAATTTGTGATTGAATCTCGTTTTTGATCAGGGGATGAACCACCTGTTCCAGACGTGTTCGATTCTGCAACGATCTTTCATCGTTACCGAACACCATTCGTCCCAGAACGGAGCGTTCGATCTCTCCAGTACTGTTTAATATCGCTTGACCAAATAAACCGACTAACTTATCTCGCACATCCTGACGGTTTAAAATCTGATGTCCGATGTGATCGCCATCGATCACAAGGGCCTTCAATCGGCTGGCAGTTGTGCGAATGACCGACGATTTTCCAGACCCAACGCCACCAACAACGGCAATTATAGGAACGAAAACGTGGAGCACGATTGAAGAATGACCAGGAATTTGTTGAGGGGGCCGTTCAATCCTTTGTTGCCAATCGGTTGAGGACGTGCAGTCCGGCGCACGAAATTTGATGAGCGGTAAATTCGAAGGTATTAAGCCAATCTCTCAACTCGTTCGCCGAGTTTCGTTATCGGGCTGAAAATGATGGAAAAAATCTCGTGGAGTTAAATCGAATCACAGACATGTATCGAGGCGTGCTACACATTATCGTGCCAATTCGATAGTCGTCTGTCAACCTGAAACGGCATTTTCTCGACAAGAAACTCAAAAGTTCCGACCGGCAAAAACAGGGGATAAATCGGCTCCATCCAACGGAACCGTCCGCACGGAACAATGCACAGAATCAGGCGTCGGCCCACGAGTCGACATCGAGCCAATTCTCGCCAATCGAAACGTCGACGACAACCGGCACATCGAGCGGCAGTGCCGTTTCCATATCGCGACGTATCAATCCAACCAAATCGGACATTTCATCCGGCGGGATCTCAAAGACCAGTTCGTCGTGAATTTGCAACAACATGCGGGCACGTCGCTGTTCGCGGTTCAAACGATCGTGAATATCGATCATCGCGCGTTTGATTAAATCGGCGGCCGACCCTTGTATGACCGTGTTAATCGCTGTTCGTTCGGGAAGGTTTCGCTGACGGTTCCTAACCGGGCGGATGCCTTCAATCGCCCGGCGACGGCCGCAGATCGTTTTTGCATAACCGGTCTTGCGACACTCTTCGAGTAGTTCGGTGAGATAGCGATCGACGCCGGCGTACCGCGTGAAGTACTGCTCGATAAACTCTGCCGCTTCCGACTGGTCGATTCCCAGGGCGGCGGCCAGACCGAAGGCGCTTTGACCGTAGATCACGCCGAAATTGACGGCCTTGGCGATACGGCGCATATCGCTATCGACATCTGCTTTTGCAATACCGAATACGTCGGCGGCAACGGCCGTGTGAATGTCGGCTCCGGAGTGAAATGCATCGAGCAATGCGGCATCTCGACTGAAATGGGCCAATACTCGTAATTCGACTTGCGAATAATCAGCGCAGACTAGTTTCCAATCCGGCTGCGACGGAATAAACGCCTTGCGCACGAGACGTCCTTCGGGAGTTCGTATCGGAATATTCTGCAAGTTGGGATCGCTCGAACTGAGGCGTCCCGTCGCCGCAACGACCTGATTAAACGAGGCGTGGATTTTTTCTGTCTCGGGATTGATCATCGATGGCAACGCATCGAGATACGTCCCCTTGAGCTTCGAGAGTTGGCGGTGTTCGATCATCTTCGCCGGCAGCGGATGCATCGGGGCGAGTTGTTCGAGCACATCCTGGTCGGTACTTGGGCCCGTTTTGGTCTTCTTGATGACGGGAAGTTTCAGTTCGTCGAACAAGATCGCCCGTAATTGAAGCGGCGAATCGACGTTGAATTCTCGACCGGCAAGTTCATAGATCTCGAGCAGGAGCGTCTCCAAACGCCCCGTCACGTTCTGACTTTGCCGCTGTAATTCGGAGGAGTCGACCTTGATGCCGTTGGCTTCCATCTCGACAAGTACGAGAATCAGGGGCCGTTCGAGATCCCAGTACAATTCCCATAGGTCTTGCGACTTGAGTTCGCCGCTCAACAGGTCGGCGAGTTGCCAGGTGACATCGGCGTCTTCCGACGCATACTCGGCAACCTTGGCGATCTCGATGTCGGCCATATTTTTTTGATTTTTACCGCTGCCGATGAGATCGGAAATCGGAATCGGCCGATGATTGAGATACCGCTCGGACAGGGCATCCATACCGTGACTTCGTGCTCCGGCATCAAGCAGATAACTGGCAACCATCGGATCGACACCGATGTTACAGGGACGAATTTCCTCTCCCCGTAACACGAGCAGATCGTACTTGATATTCTGATTGCAGAGTTCGACGTCGGGACTTTCAAGAATCGGTTTCAGTGCCGCCGCGACGGTCTTGGCAACCAGGTGTTGTTGTCCCGCAGGCCCCTGCACCGGCAAATAAAAGCTTGAATTTTCCTGCCAACTGAAGGCCCAGCCGACGATCTTGGCCCTCAGCGCATCGAGGCTGGTTGTTTCGAGATCGAAGCAAAATGTTTTGTGTTGTTTGAGTTCGCTCAGAAAATGAGTGAATTTTTCCTCGGTGTCGATCGTTTCCCACTTGCGAAGTGCGAGCGGTGAAGATGGCTCGTGCATGAACTCGCTCGCCGTTGGAGCTTCGGCCGTCGAAGAAATGACACCCGATACAGGCACCGAGGTCGTGTTGCCATCAAGTTGTTCGGCGCTGAATAAACTCCCGGTCGGAACAGTTGGCGCGGGCCACAACTGACGCACTTCGTCATTAAACCGGCGAAATCCGAAGTCACGAAAGAGCTGACTCAGTTTGGCATGATCGGGAGGTGTAACTCGAACGGCGTCCCAATCGATGTCGAGCGGCAAATCGGTTTTCAATCGCACGAGTTCACGACTTAATAAGGCTTGTTCCGCGTATGTTTTCAGATTCTCTCGCGTTCGTTTGGCGGTGACGGTCTCGGCGTTCTTCAGCACGTCTTCGAGAGTGCCGAATTGAGAGAGCAATGCCGTCGCGGTTTTCGGGCCGATGCCGGGCACACCGGGAACGTTATCGACGCTGTCACCGACGAGAGATTGAAAATCGACAACCTGATCGGGGCGAATTCCCCAGTCGCCGAGTAGAAACGCTTCGTCCAGAATAATATTCTTGCGAAGATTCAGGAGTTTGACCTGAGGTCCGAGCAATTGCCGGGCGTCTTTATCGTTGGTGACGATATAGACCATCATGCCGCGCTCGACCGCCAGCTTTGTCAGCGTTGCCAGCACGTCGTCCGCTTCCCAACCAGGAGCATTGATCTTCGGGACATGAAAACCGCGTATGACCTCTTCGATGAAGGGAATCTGGGGGACGAGATCCTCGGGCATTGCCGAGCGATTCGCTTTATATGCGGGATACAGTTCTTCTCGCTGTCCCGGACCGGGCGAATCGAAAGCACACAGCAGATGCGACGGCTTCTTATCGCGAAGAATATTAAGCAGGTCGCGTGTGAAACCAAACACGGCATTCGTCGGCTGTCCCGCCGGCCCGGTCATTGATGGAAT
Organism: Planctomycetota bacterium; assembly: GCA_027618475.1. Taxonomy (GTDB): domain Bacteria; phylum Planctomycetota; class Planctomycetia; order Planctomycetales; family Planctomycetaceae; genus JAQCEJ01. The sequence goes on from JAQCEJ010000007.1 coordinate 68,436, forward strand.
CCCGTGATACACCTGAAACATCAGGGAAAACGTGTCGATCAGATACAGAACATCGGGCACGGGACTTCGCCTGTCGGGCACATGGGTTGACAACCAACCGTTTCATATTTCTCGGGACGGCCTGGACTCAACTATCGATGGAACGATGATCCCATCGCCGACCGGGGAACAAAACGGGTTCCAAAGAAATAAATTGGTCCCTCCGTGGACCTCATGAGACGGTCTCCTGCCCGCCAGATTTACGAGAAGGCTCGCGGCGTCACTTTTAAAAGGTCTGCTGTCGGTATTTGGATAAGACAGAATTCAAGTCGTTAGATGTTTGACGAACTGAAGACGCGACTATACCGAGACTCGAAGAAAATTCCCATCCGCAGACAAAATTTTAATGGCGGAAAACAGAGATATTGTATCGTGACCCTACAATCCGAACGCGGCGTTCAGCGCGGCGAGCGCGCGCTCTCCCAGTTCCGCAGAAACAACGGTGCTGATGCGAATCTCGCTGGTGTTGATCATTTGAATGTTGACTTCCGCTTCTGCGAGAGCGCGAAACATTTTTTCGCCCACGCCGGTGTGTGTACGCAAACCGATTCCCCTAACCGACAACAATGCAACCGCCGAATCGGAAGTTAGAAATGCTCCCGACCATTGAGCAATGACCGGTTCTATCAGTTTCAAACATTTGTCGACATCTTGCCTGAGCACGGTGAACGATAAATGGGCATGTCCGTCGTGTCCGATGTTCTGTACGATCATGTCGACCATCACGCCGCCATTCGCGACCGCCGTAAAGATCGACGCCGAGACGCCAGGCACGTCGGGCAACTGCTTAACCGTAATGCGCGATTGTTCGGAGTCGAGATTGACTTCGCTGACAACGATATCTTCCATGTTGCTCAAACGGGCGACGACGTCACGTTCCAGTTGAGCACGATTCATACGCTGCGACTTCGACGCCTTTCGTTGTTCCCCAATATGAGGAACGGCGGCCGTCTCCAGTTCGAGACCGAACGTTGCATGAACGGTTTTCAATGCTGCTTCACACTTATCGCGGTCGACCAGCACCGAGATCTTGATATCGCTGGTCGTAATCATGCCGACGTTAATATCTGCACCAGCCAGTGCTTCGAACATTTGTGCCGCGACGCCGGAATGCGTGCGCATACCGACGCCAACCACCGAAACTTTAGAAACATTCGTGCCATGCGTGATGGTACCGGTTCCCAATTCCTTAACCGCTTCTTCAGCGGCGGTCAGTGTCTCGGCGAGATCGTCTTGCGGGACGGTAAACGAGACTTCGGCCCGTTCGTTGGTGCCGATATCCTGTACCACCATATCAATGGGAATCTTGCGCGTTGCCATCTTCGAGAGAATCAGACTCATCACGCCGGGACGGTCAGGAATATCACATAGACTCACACGCGCTTCGCTGCGCATCAGAGCGACGCCGGAGACGACGGCCCCGACGTCATCCGATTCGGGAACGATAAATGTTCCCGATCCGTCCGAATACGACGGTTTGACGCAAAGTGGAACGCGGTATTTTTTCGCGAATTCGATCGAGCGCGAATGCATCACGCCGGCTCCCGAACTCGCCAGTTCGAGCATTTCGTCGTACGAAATCGAATTCACTTTGCGAGCCTCGGCGACCTGACGCGGGTCAGTCGTGAAAACGCCTTCCACGTCGGTGTAGATTTCGCACAAGTCGGCTTCAAGTACGGCGGCCAGCGCCGTGGCAGTCGTGTCACTGCCGCCGCGACCGAGTGTTGTGATGTTGAAATCGTCATCGACACCCTGAAAACCCGCAGCGACGACAATATTTCCTGCGGAGAGTTCCTTGCGGATGCGGTCTGTTGAAATTTTCTTGATTCGCGATTTTGTAAATGTCGAATCGGTCACAATACCGATTTGCGATCCCGTGAGACTAACCGCTTTTTCGCCCAGTTGATGCACAGCCATGGCCACCAGTGCGACCGATTCCTGTTCGCCGGTTGCCAGCAGCATGTCCATCTCGCGAGGCGGAGGCGTTTTCGTGACGTCGCGGGCCAGTTCGATCAGTTCATCGGTTTTGTGACCACGGGCCGAGACAACCATCACAACCTGATGCCCGGCCTGCTTCGCGGCGACGGCTCTCCCGGCAGCCGCCAGAATTTTGGTCGCATTGGCAACGCTCGTACCACCAAATTTTTGCACAATCAAAGGCACGATTTACTTCTAACCTCTCGTAGTTCAGACACAACCGACTGGTAACGCTGTCAATCAAAGGCGACAGGTTAACAAAGTCGAGAGTCAAGAGACAAGAGTCAGAAGAACACGACCCGAAAGCCCGACGCGATACGAAGGCTTTCGGCAGGGAAACGATTGCTCCTCGGCACCAGAGGCCAATTCCAAAGTAAAACCCCCGGTCAGCCAGCGACCGGGGGCAAAAATTGGTTTCGGATGAAGTCGACTCGAAAATCACGCCGCTTTGCGGACAGGCATCGGAATAATCTGAGGCGTTGCTTCCTGGCACGCTTCGAGGAAGTTTTCAAAGACTTGCATATCGAGCGCCGAAGATGTCTCGTTCTCCGGGTGCCATTGCACGCCGACGGCGTACCAGTTTTCCTCGGTCGATTCGATCGATTCGATGACCCCATCGGGGCAGCGCGCCGAAACCGTAAACATGCTCGCGACCTGATCGACGGCCATGTGATGCTGGCTGTTCACGCGGATTTCTCCCGGTCCGTAAATTTTGTCCATTCGGCTGCCGGGAACAATATCGATGATATGTCGCAGGTTCGATTCGACACCGTCGTTGTGATGCAAGCAGCGGGGAATTTCTTCGGGAACATGCTGAAACAACGTACCGCCGCAGATGACGTTGAGCAATTGCATTCCCGAGCCGATCGCGAGAATGGGAATTCGCATTTCAACGGCTTTGCGGCAGAGCCGGCGATCGAAGTCTTCACGGCGAGTCGGCATGGGTCGCGTATGCGGATGTTTTTCCATACCCATGCGAACGGGGTCGAGATCCATCGTACAGCCCGCAAGCACCAGGCCATCAAGCTGTTTGAGAATCTGTTTCAGATCTTCATCATTTGCGAACGGTGGAATCAGAATGGGCAAGCCTCCTGCCGCGGTCACCGAATCGTAATAACCGGTGTTGAACCAGCTCAGGGCGGTTGCTTCTTTTTTGCTTGGACGAAAATCTCCATTGATCCCGATAAACGGCTTGCCCATAACGAATCCCTCCTCAGAGAACGCACTTCCTGTGCTAAAAAATGAAAACCTCTCGAACGATATTCCCGACCCTGGTGATGTCGTACTCCACCGCCATACCAAAGTCGACAACTCAAATCACGAGTTCACCGAACACCGGACGATTCGATGCAGGAGATAAAAAGAGGGAAGAACTTCGTTGATCAATACGACGGTACGAACCATCGAATGATGACGAATCGGGAGCAAAGACACCCCACAAGCAATTAAACGTCCCTGTTTCATCACCGGCTCCGAATCCATTCGGTCCAGGCGAACGACAACTTGTCATCCAGCGAATTATTATGATTGTCTTCGAAATTTATACTTGCGATTTAGAATGAGCAGATTGCTCAACGCAAGTGAGACTCGACAACGAAGACATTACCTGCGTTTTTTTTGTTTGTCCAGAAAAAAATACGATATTTGAAAAATATTCCGAGAAAAATCTATTCCGCCGTTTTGCGAGGGCCTGGCAGAAAATAGGCTCCTGTCGCCGAGATTAACAAGCAAGGAATGAACGCCAAAAACGCGCGCTGCGGATGCCCTTGTAAAACAAAGATGCTCGTGAGTTGTGCCTGAATGATACCACCGACGCCCCATGAAACACCCATCGTCAGCGCAGAGGCAACACCTGCCCCTTGTGGAAATTGTTGATGGGCAAACGAAACCATTGCCGAGGTTGTTCCCCACAAAATCGCGCCGCTGGGAATGAGTAACACGAGCATCATCCACGCGGGGGCATGCTCTTGCGAGAGTCCCCACATTAGAGGCAAACCAATCAAAGGGCAAATCATCATCGCCTTGCGTTCGCCGCCGGCAGGAAAACGCCATGCCATCAGCAACATGCCGATGCTCGCCGATGCGAGAAACACCGATTGATAACAACCGATCACAAACGGGCTCTCTCCTTTGGCCGACAAGTAAAACGCCAGCAACTTGTCCATCGCCATGTTGGGCACGAGCCGCGTTGATGATGTCAACAGGATGAGCAACGCGAGCCCGAGCTTGCCTTCGAGCATTTCGTGAAAACTCTTCGCGGGTCCGGCGGCCCTCACTGGTTGCGTGGGTAATTTCGAAAGGCCGAACCAGTACGTCAGGCCAATGAGCACGACGAATATCGGACCGATGACAATCAATCCTTTCATGCCGTCGAAGTATGCGACCGTCATCCCGCTGATCACTGGTCCCGCGGCAAGCCCGACACAACCTCCGAACAAAAACAACGATAACACGCGAGTTTTGTACTGAGGGTAAATCCGACTTGCAGAGACCGCAGCTTCCGGGTGATACGCACCGATGCCGATACCGGCGAGTATCATCGATGCACAGAGCACGTAACTATTCGTAATGTATCCCACCACCGATGCACAAATCGCCGCTGTCATCGGACCAAGCCATAACAGGTACCGCGCTTCGCGGCGGTCACGAAAATAGCCGAAGACGCCTTGACTCAGCGACGGCGACAAGGCCTGCACCGTGAGCACCAGCGACAACGCCGACTGCCCCCATTCGAACCGATCGCGCAGCATCCCCCACAACGGCCCGATCAACACCGCACATGTATCGACGAGCGTGTGCGAAAAAATGAGGGACAGCAAAAGCGGAATCCGCGAAGGCCCCGGCGCATCGACGCCGGTCGAATCGTCATCGGTCTTGGCAGACGATAATTCAATCGAGGGATCGACGACGGCATTGTGCAGGGGGCGGGCGGGAGTGGTATCCAGACTCACCGTGAAGGACTTTCGTTGGTCGTGTACTGCGGGGAGAACTCGGTTGTTCTCTCTAAAGGATATACCGGACGACGGAGCCGGCGATAGTCATAATTCGAAAAATCGGGCCGGTGAATTCCCGGTGTGTCGGCATCATAGATCGCGCTGGCAATGGGCCCGAAGTCGGCCCGAAAGTGAACCGCACTCTTCACGACAAGCAAACGATACCGTTCCGGCATGACTCCCACGCACCGCAGCATCTCGGCATCGAGAAGTTGCCGGCGATTTTCGGAGAGAACAATCGTTACGTCGTCGACGAGCAACACGGCCATCCGGCCGAGATCTCCCTGCACGCCGCGCATCATGTCCCCCTGGTAAATGTAGTTGCCGTCACCCAGCGTTTTGATATATGCTTCTGTCTCGACCGGAGAACCATGCCGGTCGTCGGTCTTGCCGCCAATGCGGGCCTTGATCGTCGCCCCAATGCCCGCCTGATGCGCCTGCGCGACCGTTTCGGGATCGGCCATCACACCAACAATGGCCCCGTCGAACTTCGCATCCATCAGCGCCCGCAATGCGACCGTACCGTCACACGGTGCACCTCCGCCGGGGTTATCGGAACCGTCTGCAAAGACGATCAGACCGTCGGGCTGCGAACGCGAAATTCGAATCGCCTCTTCAATTGTCGTCAATTGCGGATCGAGGGCATCTCGCAAATCCCACAATCGGTGTGCCAGTTCTCCGGCAAAGCGTTCAGATTGCTCGCGGTCGTTGTCGGTCGTAACGAGAACCGACACGCCGACGTCGCGAATGTCGCAGTACGGAAACCCCATCGCCACCGTTGCCGTCAATACGCCGGGCCGGCTTTCGAGTTCGTGGACGTGTCCGATCAATGTCTTCATTGGTTCGCGCAGCGTGCATTGCATGGGAGGGAGCGTCAACAACGGAACCTGACAGTAAGACATGCAAGGCGTAATCTCGCCTTTGACGATTCGCGCCAGCAGTAAAGCGGCTTCGCGTCCTCGTTCGGCCATGTCGACGTGCGGGTACGTGTCGTAACCGATAATAACATTCGCCAGTTTCGCCATTTGTGCGGTTATGTTGGCGTGATAGTCGAGCGTCATCACGATCGGAATCTGCGTGCCGACCTGATCGCGAACGCGGCGGGTGAATTCTCCTTCCGCGTCCTCGAAACCTTCCGTCACCATTGCTCCATGCAGATCGAGAAGAATCCCGTCGACCGGACCAAGTTTCTTCAATCGATCGAGAAACAGATCGGTCATGGTGTCGAATGCGTCTTTGGTCACAACGCCCGCCGGCTGAGCATGAGCACAAAACAGCGGTCGCAGATCAAACTTGGCTTCTTCGGCACCGGCAATATACCCTCCATGAATTTTCGCCGTGCCGGTGTACATCTTTCGCAGAAAATCGCCCCCTTCGAAGTTCGGTCCGCATTGACTGTCTCGCTGAAAATCGGCAAGAGTGGTCGGGACATGCGAAAACGTGTTGGTCTCGTGCTGGATTCCGCCGCTGGCGATGATCATGATGTCGTGGTCCATGTTAAAGGTGGTAAATTTTCTCGGTGTTCATGGCAGACCAGAGTGAGTCTGTCATAATCGACGTCGGAGTTCAAATATGTCAGAACAGAAAACCTGTCGCCGGCAATTCGCCGTACAGAACGAAACGGAAACAGCGGCGTTCGGCGAATTGTTGGGCCGACTGCTGACTCCCGGACTTGTCATTGCCCTGGTCGGCGATCTGGGCGCGGGTAAAACCCGATTGGTACAGTCGATCGTCGCGTCGTCGATCGACAAAGACATCGAAGTCACCAGTCCCACGTTCGTATTGATTCACGAATACGCCGGCGCAGATTTGGTGATCTATCACTTCGACGCCTACCGCCTGAAAGATATCGACGAATTCCTCGATCTCGGCGTCGACGAGTTATTCCACGGCGATAACGTCTGCATTATAGAATGGGCCGACAAAGTCCCCGAAGCCTTTCGCGGCGATGTACTGTGGATCAAACTCGAAATCACGGGAACGGAGACGAGACAGATCGAACTCGCGGGAACGGGAGAGCGGGCGTGTGCGTTGCTAGGACAATTGGACACATGAACGACCACTGATCATATTGACACACACTGATTTCATCCATACTATTTGACGAAGGTAATTACTTTACCAACACAATGTCAGGAATTCACATGTCCACAACCATTTTCAACCCCAAAAACTGGGCAGCATGGTACGCCAGAGAACATCGCAAAATCGATCCTGGAATTCGCGAAATCCATTATCTTCCCCTTCATTCGCCAGAACGGGAAATCCGACTGATCGAAGTCAATGACCTGATCGTTGAAATGCGCAACGATGCCTTGGAACCGCTTGACTTTTTTGTCGATACGGGAACAGAAAACGAACACGTATTGTTCATCCTTGATGTCACACCAAAGCAGTGGGTTCGCATTCAAAAAGGGAAAATTCAGTTACCCGACGGCTGGTCACTGGAAAAGGTTGATTCATGGCCAAAAACGAAATGAATGAATATCAACAGCTTTGGTGGCAACAAGTGAAATCTGACTTTGCGATTTGGAGATTATTACGACAAAACCGCACCGATCCATGTCACCAGTTGCACTATCTTCAGATGGTAACAGAAAAAATCAGCAAAGCCTATTTGTGGCGTTCGGGCAGGACACCTACGCGAACGCACGTCGGTTTTGTCGATTTTTTTCGCTCACTGACCGACAGAAGCAAAACGACTGCCGAGCGCACACGAATTGCTGAAATTTTTGGTTTCAAGAAATACGATCAATTCCAGCGTTGCATGTTCAAACTTACGCCGCTCCTCCGAGAACTGGAGCAATTAGCTCCGGCACTTGCCGGTGACGGGCCGAATCCCGAATACCCGTGGCCACATCAGAAACCGAAGTATTCACCGGCAACATACCATTTCCCAGTCTGGACGAAATTAATGGAATCAGCACAAGGGCGCAGCCTCTGCAAATTTGTCGACACCGCGGTCGGCCGATTTTCGGAGTTTGCATAGCGTCAATGGATTTCGTCAACCGCATTTTTTCCCGTGAACCGACACAGCGTATCAGTCGTTGAATTTGAGCATGGAAACCCTCAAAGAGTATCTCCGCACGTACTGGCTGAACCTCATCGCCTTCGGGCTTTTTCTTGTGCCGGTCGTTCGCACCGTCGCAGCTGGAAACTGGCTCGATTTGCTTCCGCTGCCGATACTCGGCTTTGTCGGGCTGATCTTCTTCACCGCGAACGAACTCGTCTCAGAAATGATGCCTGAAGCCCCACATTTAAGATTTGAAGGGCTGCAAATATTGCAGTCTCCGCTGTTTGTGAAAATCGGCGGAGCGGCGATGCTCATCGCGGCAGCGTATGGCACGTTTGTCGTATGAAACGATAACGAAACCGATACGCCTCAATGGCCATGATCGTCGTGCCCGTGAGACGCGTGTGCGACCGCTTCGACTTCGTCTTCAGGAAACGTCACACAGCAATCGCAAACCCCGGCGAGTTGTACAGCACCGCAGATAAACATAATGCTGAACAGAATCGTGACGTAAACCGTCTTACCGACGTAATTGCTGACCGTCAGACCGAAAAAGTGATGGAAACCTTCCGCCGGTGGAGCGATCGATCCCCAGATCAAGACCATCATCAGCCCGATGAAGATCACTCCGATCCAGCCCCCTTGCAGCAGCACTGGACGGAGTTTCGACCAATTGACTGCCAGCAGCCAGAAAGCGACCCAGACGATAAGCGGTGTCCAGGGAAGAATCACACCAACAACCGATAACAACACGTTCCCGATCGCAATCACCAGGTCGATCAGACTGTTGACTAACTGTGCTGCAGAATCCACGTTTTAACGCTCCCGATTTTCGAAGGTGATGCAAAATCCTCGGCAACTCGTTGAAAGGCAACTTACGGCCAGCAAAATCATTATCAGATTTTGCGTTCAGTTACCAGTCTACGGCGACAGATCGTCGAGCGTCACCTTCACCGATTCGGCCAACGCCTTGATTTGCCGCCAGGTTTCGTCGGGAAGCGACACTCCCTCTTCAATACGCTGGGCTTTCCGACGTTGTTCGATTTCACCGGGCAACAGAATTTCGGTCACGCCGGGTTGCTTGCGCGAATTTTTGATGCCGCTGACGTATTTTTCGATCCACTCGTCGTATTCCGCCGGGGGAATAATCGACTTGATGTCGAGGAGATAGAGCCAGATTCCGTTCGCCCCGCGCGGCAAATCGGTTCGCATAATTCCGCTCCCCGAGACAATTCCCGCCAGCAGATCGATCATGACCGAAAGCCCGAACCCTTTGAAACCGAGTTCTCCTCCCAACGGCAGCAAGGCACCGGGAGGCGTTTCCGGAGGGTTGCCGTACAAATCAGCCGGGTTTGTTGTCGGGTTCCCTTTGGCGTCGATAATCCAGCCGGCAGGAATCGGCTCACCTTTTTGAAAAGCGACACGCACTTTTCCCTCGGCCACCATGCTCGTGGTCATATCGAGCACGAATTGCGTCTTGCCATAGGGAGCGGCTATTGAAATCGGATTGGTCCCCAAAATGCGATCCAGCCCGCCGTACGGAGTAACGCCTCCCGGCCCCGGCGCGTTGACGCACATCAGGCAGAAATACCCCTGCTGAGCGGCTCGCTCGGTGTACGACCCCAACCGACCGACGTGATTGCAATTGCGGACCAAGACCGTCGCTGTGCCGGTCTTCGATGCTTTCTCGATGCCGAGCGAGAGAGCGTGTGTCATCGTCACCTGGCCGAACTGAAACTGCCCATCCAGCAGCGCCCAACTTGGCGTTTCGGTGAGAACCACACTCTGGGTTTCGGGTTTCATGTGCCCGTCACGAATCGAACCGGCGTACTGCATCAGCCGCATCACGCCGTGGCTGTCGTGTCCGACAAGATTGGCATCGCGGAGTTCGTTCGCCACAATCTCGGCATCATTCGGCGTCAAGCCGAGCCCAACCAAGACCCGTCGACCGATCTCCAAAATCGCATCAGATGAAAACATCGGCATATCGGTCTCGCTTTGCTCCCATGATTGACGTTGTTATTCTGCAAGAGTAGGAATTTATGCCATCATAACCGAACACAGCAGAAAATTTGAGTCTGCGGGAGTCCCCGCACCAATTCGTGAAACAGACAGGCATCTTATGCGTAACATCCCACTTTTCTTCGTAATCTCGGTTGCAGTTCTCGCGGCCACGCACACGGACGCCGCCGAACGCAACACCCGTCAGCCGTTTGAACTGCTCGATGGCGACCGTGTGGTCATGATCGGCGGCACATTTATCGAACGCGAGCAGCGCGAATCGTACATAGAAACCGCCTTAACCGCACATTACCCCGACCGTAACATCACGTTCCGCAATCTTGGCTGGAGCGGCGACACCGTCCGCGCCGAATCGCGCGGCATTTTTGATCCGCCGGAAGTCGGCTATCAACGCTTGATGGAGCAGGTTACCGAACTCAAACCGACGGTCGTCATGTTGTTTTACGGTAATAACGAATCGTTCGCGGGCGATAAAGGTTTGCCACAGTTCGAACACGATTATCGTAAACTTCTGGATGATTTGTCCGTCGCCGCGTCGAACCCGGTGTTCGTACTGGTCTCGCCCCATCGACATATGAAAGCGGGAAATGCGCTGCCGGACCCAACGAAAAATAATCAACATCTCAAAATGTATTCGTTGGCGATCGAGCGTCTTGCCCACGAGCGCGACTCGACTTTTGTTGACATGTATAAGCCACTGACGAGCGGCGAATGGATCGAAAGCGAGAACGGCATTCATTTAACGCCCACCGGTTATTCGCGGGCCTCAATTGTGTTTTGTGAGCGTCTACTCGGACCGAAATCCCACGGTGACATTTCGGAAGACCTCAGGCTTGCTGTCATCGAGAAAAATCGTCTGTACTTTTACCGCTGGCGTCCGCAGAACGTGACGTATCTCTTCGGTTTTCGCAAGCACGAACAGGGAAATAACGCCGTGGAAGTACCGCAGTTCGATCCGCTGATTGAAGAGATGGAAGCCAAGATCGCGGAACTCCGTCGTGTAGGAGGCGATACGAAATGAAAAGAGAGTCCGGAGTCCAGAGTCCAGGGTTTGGTGCTGATGGGGACGAGGCTTTGCCATCCACCTCTCCCAGTGGGAGAGGTCGGATGCGAAGCATCCGGGTGAGGGGCGTATCGGGGGTCGTTTCGTTATTGCACACGCTCGAACGCTCAATGCTCACCTCACCCGGCCGCTGTGCGGCCACCCTCTCCTACAGAGAGAGGATTAATTTCACGTTGGCGTTCGCGCTCATTATCTGCCTGACGACCTCCGCCTACGCGCAGCGCGATCTGAAAGACATTCCGTCGCCGGACCCGGAACTTGAGCGGCAGACGTTTCAACTCCCCGAGGGGTTTGAAGTCAATCTCTTCGCCGCCGATCCGATGCTCGCGAAGCCGATTCAGATGAATTGGGATCCCGAAGGGCGATTGTGGATCGCGAGTTCTTCGATTTATCCGCACATCAAGCCGGGGGAAGTCGCCGATGATAAGGTACTGATTCTCGAAGACGCCGATCACGACGGCGTGGCCGAGAAAACATCGGTTTTCGTCGAGGGATTGCTCATTCCCACCGGGATCGAACCGGGCGACGGCGGAGTGTACGTCGCTAACAGCACCGAACTGTTGCATCTGTCGGACACTGACGGCGACGGAAAAGCCGACACCGAGCGTGTGATACTTTCCGGTTTCGGAACCGAAGATACGCATCACATTTTGCATACGCTCCGCTGGGGACCGGAACAGTTACTCTACTTCAATCAATCGATTTACATTCACAGCCACATCGAAACGCCGCGCGGCGTGAAACGACTTAATGGCGGCGGCATCTGGCAATTCAACCCGAACACCATGAATCTCAACGTCTATCTGCGAGGTCTCGTCAACACCTGGGGACACGACTTCGATCGCAACGGCCAATCGTTTGCGACCGATGGCGCGGGGGGAGAGGGAATCAATTATGTACTTCCCGGTGCGTATTACGTGACCGCCGTCGGAGCCGAGCGAATTCTTCAAGGACTCAACCCCGGCAGCCCGAAATATTGCGGCCTTGAAATTGTCGAAAGCCGGCAATTCCCTGATGACTGGCAAGGAAGCCTGATCACCAATGATTTTCGCGGCCATCGCGTTTGCCGGTTTGTGCTCAGCAACGATAGTGCCGGCTTCTCGTCGCGTCAGGAGGCCGATCTGATTGTTTCCGACCACGTCGCGTTTCGGCCTATCGACGTTAAAATGGGGCCGGACGGAGCGATTTACATCGCCGACTGGTACAACCCGATCATTCAGCACGGCGAAGTCGATTTCCGCGATCCGCGCCGCGATCATGTGCATGGTCGCATCTGGCGCGTGACGTGCAAAGATCGTCCGCTCGTTGAACCGCCGTCGTTGCGAACCGCCACCGATGCCGAGTTACTCGATCAGCTCACTTCACCCGAAAAGTGGACGCGACAACAATCGAAGCGCGTGTTGGCTGAACGAGGGACGAGTGTATTGCCAGCGGTAGCTCCGTGGATCGACCGTCTCGACAAACAATCGCCCGAATACGATCGGCTGCGACTCGAAGCGGCGTGGGTGTATCAGTCGCTCGACTTTGTTGATGTACAGCTGATTGGAGAGTTGTTGCAATCCCCTGACTTTCAAATTCGTGCGGCTGCAACGCGGATGCTCGGTCACGTCTACGATGAAATTCCGCAGAGCATGGATTGGTTCGCTCGCATGGTGACTGATGATTCTCCGCGCGTCCGACTCGAAGCGGCGCGGGCCTTAACCAACGTTGGCACACTTCAGGCGGTTGAGATGGCGCTCACAACGCTCGATCGTCCCGTCGATCGTTATCTCGATTATGCTGTCTGGCTGACGGTTCGTGAATTGAAAGACGTCTGGCTCCCGGCGGTAAAATCGGGGGAATTTAATTTCAAGGGCCGGGCCGATCATCTGGTCTTCGCGGCAAAAGCGGTGGGATCGCCCGAGATTGTTCAATCGCTGGTGGCGATCGTTGACGAACACCCCCGAGAGATCAACGAAGCGATTTCGATCTACGAACTCATCGGCGAACTAGGCGGGACAAATGAACTGAACGTTCTGTTCGAACGGGCGCTGACGGCCTCTCTTCCAGAGGTGCAAGTCAAGTTATGCGACGCACTGGCCCGTGCGGCGCGCGAAAGAAACGTTCGTCCGGATCAAAACCTCGATCGCATTGAATCGCTCATGGCATCCGATGAACCCGACCTCCAACTTGCGGCTATTCGCTGTATTGGAGCATGGCAATTGACTGGGTTCAAGGACGAAATGACAGAGTCGTTACGAAACGTCGATGCAACGTTGAAGCATCGGCAAACGGCCCTCGACGCCTTGGCATCATACCCGGGGCCTGAAACTGTCTCGTGGCTGGTTGAAATCGCCCGTAGCGATTTTCCACATTCTCTGAGAGTTCGGGCAGTCTCCGCCCTCACAGTATTGGACGTCGCGACGGCAACAAATGAAGCCGTCCATTTGCTCGCCGATTGGCCGGTGGTGGAAGATCCGACGCAACTTTTCACGGCGTTTCTTCAACGAAAAGAAGGCGTGCCGTTATTGACGGTGGCGCTGGAAGGGACAACGCTTCCTCCCGACGTCGCCAAGGCCGGTCTTCGCACGGTCGCCGCATCAGGATTGACGTTGCCTGAATTGAGTGCCGCACTGATGAAATCCGGTCACATTACGTCGGAGGCAAAATCGCTCACCCCCGAAGAATTGCAGAAGCTCGTGCAGAAAGTACGGGATGAAGGAGACGCCCATCGAGGCGAACAGGTCTTTCGACGTAAAGATCTCGCGTGCATGAATTGCCATTCGATCGCCGGTGCCGGAGGTCGTGTCGGTCCCGATTTACTCAGCATCGGTGCCAGTGCCCAGATCGATTACCTTATCGAATCGTTGCTCGTCCCGAATAAAGCCGTCAAAGAAAACTACAACTCGCTCGTCGTCCTCACGACTACCGGAAAAGTTTATACCGGGATCAAAGTGCGCCAGTCCGATACCGAACTCATTCTACGCGATGCCGAAGATCGCGATGTGACGATTCCTCTCGCCGATATCGACGAACAGGCGAACGGTGTATCGCTGATGCCCGCCGGCCAGACCGATCGCCTGACCGAGAGCGAACTCGTCGACCTCGTACGTTTCATGTCAGAACTCGGCAAAGTCGGCGAATTTGCCGTGGGGCAATCGCGCATCGCGCGGCGCTGGCAGGTGTTACAACCGACCGACGAAGCGGCCTATGTGCTAAGGCGTACCAGCTATCAATCGGCTTCGCTCGACAACGCCGCTTTTGTGTGGCAGCCGATTTACAGCCAGGTCACGGGAGATTTGCCGGTCTCTGAGCTTCCTGATTTTCCGAACGCCGCCGCGACAAAGGCCGGCAAGCGGGGAGTCTCTTTCGTTCGCTTCGAACTCGACGTCAGCACCGCAGGTCCGCTTCAAATCGTTCCCAATTCGGTGAACGGGCTAACGGCGTGGATCGACGGCGTTCCGCTGAACTGGCAAAAATCGACGATTGATTTTGAGACTGGAACGCACACGATTGTCATCGCCATCGATCGATCGCAACGTGACGAACCGCTGCGCATCGAATTGAAGGAATTGCCCGATTCGCCCGCACGCGCGCAGTTTGTGCTGGGGAAATAAATGAAAGTCGCGCCAACATGACATCCGAGAGGACGAGAGGCAAAATCACTCTCGGTATCGACACGTCTGAATCACCCGGCAGTCTCGCGCTGCTGGACGAAGACGAACTGATCGGCGAATGGCCGCTCGCTCAACCCGGACGACGTCACGCGCAGACCTTGATCGGCGAACTCGATCGGCGACTGAAGGAATTTGATCTCACGCCGAGGGAGGTCCATGCGGTCGCCGTCAGTCGGGGACCGGGGAGTTTCACCGGATTGCGCGTCGGGGTGATGTGTGCAAAAACCTGGGCCTACGTCACCGGCTGCCGTGTGATCGGTATCGACACCTATCGGGCGATCGCGTGCAACGCACCTGTTGCCGTCGATCATCTGTACGTCGTCGGTGATGCTCTCCGTGGCGATCTGTTCGCCGGCGAATACACACGTGACGAATACGGTATCTGGCAGCGCACAGGTGATGTCGCGATTCAACCGCGTAAGGATTGGCTCTCGCGACGTAACGAAGGAGAAGTCGTTACCGGTCCGGCTAGTCTGCTTTATAGCGACGAGTTTCAAAACGCTCGGATACATATTCTGGATCCGGCAATGGCCAAACCACACGCTGAGTGGATTGCTCGACTCGGCCAGTTGAGTTTGTCGCTCGGACATACCGACGACTGGAAGACAATGGTTCCGTTTTATCTGCGCCGCCCTGCCGCCGAAGAAAACCCGGCATTCCCCCGTACTCCTTTTGTTTCCAGCGAATAACGACGGGATAGGAAATGTAAAAAGCCGTGACCCTGAAGGTCACGGCTTTGCAATAAACTCATTTCGTGATTGGCGACGGACGAGTCGCTTTGCGAAAAGGACGGTGATCTGGTCGTACAAAAGCACGCACCGTAGTGATCCTGGTCCACGCTATTGGTTAGGCACCTCCGACGGAATCAGCGAGTTTATTGTGTCTGCTCTGTTGGTTCGTTTGCGGGCCGGGGAATGTAGCCGAGAGTGAAAAATTCCGCTAGGGGAGTTTCAGCAAAATCGGCGTCGATTGCATTTCTTACGCAGGGAATCCGGCTTCTACTTCCATCGGCAGACCGACAGGCAAAACTCGATTCGTTCCGTTGAAAAACCATTGGTTCTTAGAGCGATTTCGCTCCGCTTTTCATCAGCAGCCATCCAAAGAAGGCAACGCCGATTAAAAGACTGCCATACTTCATCGGGGTCAGACCGCGCCATTGCTCGTGTGCAAATTGCCCGTAGAACCTGATGTGTTCCGAGACGGTAAAGACGATAGTATCCCACATAATTCACTCAAATTCATAAGAGTTCATCGCGGCGATGAATGGAATGGATCCGCACAACCGATACAACCGGTCAAACAGGCTTTCACACAGAGACTGCTCTTCGCACGAGGAAATATGTCGCAGATCACCGATTTTCAAGCATAGCTCAGAATTCGACTTTTGGCGTACCCACCCAACCATTTTCTAAGCAAGCAATCGGTGCGATTCTCGGTGATTTGTGTTAAAATCGGTTTCCATTCTCCGTCATTTCCAGAACTTCGACTCGAATAAAGCTTTCCATTATGTTGTTAAAGTCCTCGACACACCGTGTGAACCCAGGAGAAACCATTTCGCTGAACGATTTCCCTACACAAATGGCAAAATTGGTCAAACACCGTGATGCCATCGAGACGGAATTCCTGGAATTGCGACGAAAGTTGATCAATCTGCAATACCGATTGTACGCCGAGGGAAAACGAAAACTATTGGTGGTATTTCAAGCGATGGACTGCGGCGGCAAGGATGGGACCATTCGCCATGTGTTTCAAGGGGTTAATTCACAAGGGGTCGAAGTCACATCGTTCAAGGCACCAAACAGCGAAGAACTGGCCCACGATTTTTTGTGGCGGATTCATCGTGCGGTTCCCAGGGCGGGAATGATCGGACTGTTCAACCGCTCTCATTATGAAGACGTGGTTGCCGTTCGAGTGATGAAACTCGTTCCCGAGTCGGTCTGGCGGCCACGATTCGAGATGATCAATCATTTTGAAGAATTGCTCACCGAATCAGGGACGACAATCATTAAAATCTTTTTACTGATCTCCAAAGATCAGCAGCGAAAGCGGTTGCAGGCGCGAATCGACAATCCCGAAAAACGGTGGAAATTCGAACTCGACGACCTGAAAAAGCGAAAAGACTGGGACGAATATGTCAAAGCGTATTCCGAGGCCATTTCACACTGTAATCGAAAGCAGGCCCCCTGGTACGTTATCCCCGCCGATCGCCGCTGGTATCGAAATGCGGCGATCACCAAAATCGTAGTCGAAACGCTTGAAAAGATGGACCTTCATTACCCCGAGGCGAAAATCGACTGGAACAATCTGGTTGTCGAGTGATTTCGAGACAACATTCGAACAGGTGTTCTGACTGTTTCAGTCCCGACTTCGAACGTGTCACGTTCAGCGAAAAGGAAGTCCATTGTTTCCCGAACGATGTCGATTTGATTATAATCCGGTCGCTGTTGCGAGGAACGAACTCTCGTTCTACCAGCATCCCTCTCTGGAGCGAAGACTCGGGACGCCCCTCATGGCCTCACAATTCGCCAATGCGTCTCGACATCGTTTGGGCACAACTTAAGAATGAGTATATCAGATCAGGATTCGTTACGGAGAAACGCCAGATGTCGTCGGACCAATCATTACAGGTGCGAACAATGAATTCATCTGCTGCTTCCGATATCACACCGTCGGCCGGGTCTCGGAAAATTCCCTTGTCGTTATTTCGCCACCTCTTTAGCTCGTATCTGGGGGTTGTGGAGCAAAACGCCACCAGGATTGTGCAAGATCACGACGCCGACGCCGAAATCATCCATGATTTTCGTATTGCACTGCGCCGTATCGAAACGGTTTTGAAACAATTTCGCACGCTTGTGCCACGTCACGAATATAAGTGGTTTCTGGGGCAGTTCAAAGAGTTGCGAGACTCGACGAATCGGTTGCGCGACGCCGATATTTTTCTCGAACATCTTGAAATATTCCACGACGAGGGGCCGTTTAACGGTCTGAAGGAAAAAGTGCTCAACGGACATCAGAAATCGATGAACATCGTGCAAGCGTCTTGCAACTCCTGGTTGAACGAATCAAACCGTAGCGAGTACCGCGAACGGGTCATCGACCGCATCGATCGCCAACTGCAGAAACAGGCCGTCGAACAGCACGACGAAGAACCAACTCGGGAAATGGCGAACTGGATTCGAATTCGTCTGGCAAAGCGTGGTCGAAAGATTTTTCGTTCGAAACTCAATTGGAAAGGTTGGACCAGGCTGCACGAACGCCGCATCGATGTAAAGCAGCTTCGCTACGCCATGGAACTCTATCGCGAATTCCTGCCGCAAGACGAATACGAAGCGATCTATCGCCGGTTGAAGTCGCTGCAGAATCGATTGGGAACCATAAACGACGAAGTGACGATCTCGGCGCAACTGAAGAAATGGAAACGGTCGACGCCGAACTCGTCTCCCGAAAAGAAAGAAATCATTCATCTGCAACGCCTGGAAAAAGAGGCGATGGCGTCACATTTGGACGAGTTCAATGAGTGGTGGACCCGTACCCGAAGACGAAAATGGAAAAAACAGTGGAAAGAACTTCTCGATAAATTGGCGATCTCGACGTAACAGGGATAAGTGGTGATCGCGACACCTCGAGTGGTATTCATTCGACGACCGGGAGAACGAACAAACCGACGTCCCTCCCTTCGCCAACTCTATTACGTATTCTTTACTCGATCGTTCAGTTGGTCGACTGATTCAAGAAAGTGGCGGTGCTTGTGGCAACGGAAAAACGAGACTTTGATGAGTTTCTCGATAAATTCAAAAAACATCACGATTTAACGATCGATGAACTGCACAAAGTCATCATCGGGCAGAATGAAGTCATCGAACAGATTCTGGCGGCGATTTTTACGTCGGGACACTGTCTGCTGGTCGGCGTTCCGGGGTTGGCAAAAACGTTGATCGTCAGCACGATCGCCCGGATTCTCGATTCGTCGTTCAAGAGAATTCAATTCACCCCCGACCTGATGCCCTCCGATATCACCGGGACGAACGTTCTCGAAGAACTCGACACCGGTCGGCGCGAATTTCGTTTTGTGCAGGGGCCGGTCTTCACCAATATCCTTCTTGCTGACGAAATTAATCGTACACCTCCCAAAACACAAGCGGCCTTACTGCAGGCGATGCAGGAACGGGAAGTCACCGTCGGGCAGACGACCTACAATCTTCCCGAACCGTTTTTCGTCATTGCCACGCAGAACCCGATCGAACAGGAAGGAACTTATCCGCTTCCCGAAGCGCAGCTCGATCGCTTCATGTTCAATGTGAAAGTCAATTACCCGTCGCTCGACGAAGAAGAACAGATTCTGACGTCGACATCGTCGATGGAAAAACCCGAGATTCGCAAAGTCCTTTCCAGCAAATCGATTCTGTATCTGCAACGGCAGATCAACATGATCGAGGCCGGCCCGCTCGTCATCAATTACGTCGCCCGGCTGGTGCGGGCGACTCGCCCGGTCGATGGTTCCGCACCAAAGTTCATTCAGGAAATGGTCGATTGGGGAGCCGGTCCTCGCGCCGGGCAGTTTCTGTTGGCCGGCGGCAAGGCGATGGCAGCAATGGATGGCCGTCCCACCGTCACGTTCAACGATATCCGCAAAGTGGCGATTCCCGTGCTGCGGCACCGCATTTCGACGAATTTCCAGGCCCAGGCCGAAGGCTTTTCGACCGACGACCTGATCAATCGATTGTTACAGGAAATCCCTGAACCCAAGATTACAAAGTACGAGTGAATGAAAAGGGATGAGGCAGAGAATTAGGACCTCGTGAACTCTGACTCATTTCACTTTCCTTCTCCTACAAGCAGCTTCATAACCCTCTGGACTTCGAGTATTTCAGGACCATTTGAACGTCTTTTCGGTCGCCAACCGGGTTATGAAACCAGTTCTACCGATAATTGCCGGAGTCACTCTCGTTAACACACTACAAACAGTTTCATAACTCTCTGGACGGCGGATTATTCCGGACAATTGGGACGATTCTTCCGTCGCCAACCGGGTTATGAAGCCAGTTCTACGAACAGAGCCCGCGCTCATGGCCAATGCTGAAAAGTATCTGAAACCTGAAGTCATCCGCACGGTGTCGCGGCTTGATTTACGGGCGCGATTTATCGTCGAGGGATTTTTGAGCGGGTTGCATGCGAGCCCGTTCCAGGGGTTCAGCGTCGAATTCAGCGAACATCGCCGCTATACCCAAGGGGACGACCCGAAAGATATCGACTGGCTGGTCTACGCCAAGACCGACCGTTTCTACGTTAAAAAGTATCAGGCCGAGACCAATCTCACCGGTTATCTGCTGATGGATCTCTCCGGCAGCATGGGATACACCTACCGGCAAGAGCTGACGAAATTTGACTATTCGATCTGCCTCGCCGCCGCTCTTGCCTACTTGATGATTCACCAGCAGGATCCCGTCGGACTCATTACCTTCGATGACCAGATTCGCAGCAGCCTTCATGCCCGCAGCCGGCGTACACAACTTGGGAATATTCTGGCAAGTCTTGCCAAAGCCAAGCCCGCAGGGACGACCGACATCGCAACCAACATGCGCCGGGTCGCGGCGATGGTTAAACATCGCAGCCTGTTCATGCTGTTCTCAGACCTGCTCACCGACATCGAACCCGTGCTGAAAGGCCTACAGCAACTTCGTTACGCCGGTCACGATGTCATCGTCTTCCACGTGCTCGACGAAGCGGAGGTTCATTTCCCCTTTCGAGGCATGGTGGAATTCCGCGAACCGGAAACGCAAGAAACGATGGTTCTGGACGCGAGTGGCATGAAGGCCGATTATCTCGAAGCCCTCAACCAGGTACGCGAGCAATTCACAAAAGAGTGCCGCAGCATGCGGGTCGATTACGTCCCGCTCGATACCAGCATGCCGTTCGACCGGGCTCTGGTCGAATACCTCTCGCAGCGACAAGCCCGGTTCTAAGAACGCCGCGTTGTTGCTTCGGTTTCTGTCCGACGGAACATCGTGCCGTTGAGGGGCGATCTCGCTGATCGAAAAACGACTCAAAGATGCGTTCGGACTATGTCGACGACAAGAAGTTCGTTACCCTTTGAACGCCGAGTATTTCAGGACCATTTAGACGTCTTTTCGGTCGTCAACCGGGTTATGAAATCAGTTCTAACGATGATCGTATTCGCGCGATTGTTGATTGCGTCAACGATTCGACACAATCGACCATGTACCGCCCGCCGGTTGCTTGTTTCATGATACCCAACGGGTGACGGCGATTTCATTCGGGCGATTTCACTATGGCCTTGTACGGCTGCGCCGCCCCGAATTTATCGGGGCCACCCGGGTACTACAAACCGGTAATCCGCAGGCCTGAGACCGTCGTTATTCGGTGCCGAGCGGGTTTGATGGACTTTCCATCGGCTGATGTTCGGCGGGCGTTTCACTCCCCGTCGCGGGCTTCGACTCGCTGAACCAGCGAATGACGTAATAGAACACCGGCGTAAAGAATATGCCGAAGATGGTGACCCCGAGCATTCCGCTGAAGACGGCGATTCCGAGCGTTGCACGCATTTCGGCACCGGCTCCCTGGGCGAGCACCAGCGGCACCACGCCGAGAATGAATGCGAACGACGTCATCAGAATCGGTCGCAGACGCAGACGGCAGGCGTCGACGGTCGCTTCGAAGCGGGGCTTTCCTTCGTCCTGCAGCTGCTTGGCAAATTCGACGATCAAGATCGCGTTCTTCGCCGCCAGTCCGACGAGCACCACGAGTCCGATCTGCACGAAGATATTGTTGTCGAGCCCGGCGATGACGACGCCGACCAGCGCCGCGAGAATGCACATCGGCACGATCAGGATAATCGCCACCGGCAGCGACCAGCTTTCATACTGGGCAGCGAGAACCAGAAAGACGAACACCACGGCGAGAGGGAAAACGAGTTTCGTCAGCAGATCCTGCGAAGCGAGAATTTGCTGATACGTCAGTTCCGTCCATTCGAAACCGAGGCCTTGCTGTAATTCGGTTCTGGCGAGCTGTTCCATAATCGCGATCCCTGCCCCCGAACTGACCCCCGGTGCCGTGCTGCCGGTGATTTCGGCGGACGGATAGAGTTTATAGCGGTTCACGATCGCAGGGCCGCTGGTGTTTTTGATCGTGACCAGCGTTCTGAGCGGCATGACCACCCCCTGGGCATTGCGCACTTCGAGCCGACCGATGTCTTCGATCTGCATGCGCGATTTCGGCTCGGCCTGCACATTGACCTGCCAACTCCGGTTCTGGAACGAGAAATCGTTGACGTACGCCGAGCCGAGATACGCCTGCAACGTGCCGTGTACATCGTCGAGAGAAATCCCGCTCGATTTCACCTTTTCGCGGTCGATCTCGACGTACAACTGCGGCTGCGCGACGCTGAATGTGGAAATCAATCCTCCCAACCGCGGATCGTTGCGGCCGACTTCGGCGAGATTTTGCACGGCCCCCTGAAGGGCGCGCAAACCCGCTCCGGTACGGTCTTCGATTTGTAGCTTGAAACCGCCGGTGCTGCCGAGACCCTCCACCGGAGGAGCCCCGAAGACGGCGGCGACCCCTTCCTGATGTTGACTGAACTTGGCTCGCAGCTTGCGGGCAATCGCATTTGCCGAAAGTTCGGGATCTCCGGCACGTTCTTCGAACGGCTTGAGAATGATGAACATTCCGCCGACGTTGCTGATGTTCGCGCTGAGAATCGTCGAATACCCCGGCAGGTCGATCGTGCTGGCGACACCGGGGATTTCGCGGGCTTCCTCACTCAGTTGCTTGACGAGCGCGTCGCTCCGTTCGAGACTGGCTCCGTCGGGAAGCTGCACGTTGGCGACGAGGTAGCCTTTATCCTGCTCGGGAATAAACCCCTGCGGCACGCTGACGAGCGTGAAGTACGTCAACCCCATCAAACCCGCATACACCACCAGAACGATCACGCATAATCGCAGAATCAACGCGACAATTGAGCCGTAACCTTTAATCGTGATGTCGAAGACCCAGTTGAACCCCTGGAAGAATTTGCCGAGAATTGAATTGACGAAGCCCCCCAGGAACCAACCGGCGAGGGAACCGGCGGCGAAGACTCCGAACCGTACCCAGACGGGGGCGTGAACCGGTGTATGTCCCCCTTCGGCCGCGTGCTCGGGTGCAAATCCTAATGCTGCCGCGACCGCTGACAATACGAACGTGTAGGCGATCAGCCCGCCAATAATGGCAATACCGAACTTAGGCAACGCCTCCTGTCGGGCATGGTTATCCCCGTGAGCGTGCGGCTTGAGCAGCAGTGCACACAACGCCGGACTGAGCGTCAATGAGTTAAACGCCGAGATGACCGTCGACGCGGCGATCGTTAACGCAAACTGTTTGTAGAATTGCCCACTGATACCCGCCATGAACGCCGTCGGCACGAACACCGCACACAGAACCAAAGCGATGGCGATCACCGGACCGGTGACTTCTTCCATCGCCTTACGGCTGGCGTCGCGAGGTTTCATCCCTTCGGACATCCAACGTTCGACGTTCTCGACGACGACGATCGCGTCGTCGACGACGATACCGATCGCCAGCACCAGCCCGAACAGCGACAGGTTATTGAGCGAAAATCCGAGTATCGCCATGCAGGCAAAGGTACCGATGAGTGAAACCGGAACGGCCACCATCGGGATGATCGTCGCCCGCCAGTTCTGCAAAAACACGAGCACGACGATAAATACCAGCACGAAGGCTTCGATCAGCGTGTGGTAAACGCTGAGAATCGACTCTTCGACGAAAACCGTCGTGTCGTATTCGATGCGATAGTCGACACCGGCGGGAAAGATCGTCGCCTTCATGTCTTCCATGCGGGCGCGAATTATTTGTGCGGTGTCGAGTGCGTTCGAACCCGGAAGTTGAAACACGGCGAGCGTGACCGAGGGGTCACCGCTGAGGTAACTGTTGACATCGTAGTTTTTGGCGCCGAGCTCGACACCCTTTTCGACCACCTGTCCTTTCGCATTCAGGACGGAATCGCGAACGACATCGCGAATGTAAACCAGCTGCCCCTGACTCCCCTGCTTCACGACAATATCTTCGAATTGCTCGACCGTCGTCAGTCGTCCCTGGGCGTTGATGGGGAGCTGAAACGGCACCGCGGCGCCCCCTTGTACGGGAGGCTGACCGATGCGCCCGGCGGCCACCTGCACATTCTGTTCACGGATCGCCTGGAGCACATCGCCGGCGTTCATATCGCGAGCGGCGAGCTTATTGGGGTCGAGCCAGATGCGCATGCTGTAGTCGCGCGGTCCCAGAAACGCGACATCGCCAACTCCTTTGATGCGGGCAAGGTCGTCCTTGACGTTGAGGGCGGCGAAGTTGCTGAGATAGAGTTGATCTTTGCTCGCATCGGGCGAAATTAAGTTCACGCATAACAAAATGCTGGGCGATTTTTTCTTCGTCGTGACGCCGATGCGTTTGACCTCTTCGGGGAGTTTGGCTTCCGCTACCGCAACGCGGTTTTGCACCAGCACCTGAGCCGTATCGAGATTTGTTCCCAGTTCGAACGTTACGTCGAGCATCATTTGACCGTCGTTCGTACATTTCGACGACATGTACAACATTCGCTCGACGCCGTTGATTTCCAGTTCGATGGGAGTCGCGACCGTCTCGGCGACGGTGGCGGCGTTAGCTCCCGGATACGTCGCTGTCACCTGAACCGTCGGCGGCGCGACGTCGGGATACTGAGCGATCGGCAACTGACTCAGCGCGACGACGCCCACGATGACGATGACGATCGAAAGGACCGAAGCAAAGATCGGTCGGTCGATGAAAAAATGCGAGAGCATGTGGTTGTCGTCCTGCCGATATGGCACCAGAGAGGAAGTAAGTCGGCTACCCGTTCGAGAAAATTACACCGCTTATTTCGCGGCAATCGCGTTGCTTTCTGTGTCGACCGGATCGACGGCATAACCGATTCGGGCGCGCTGTTGACCGAGGACGATCACCCATTCGTCAGGTTTCAGACCTTCGTCTTTTTCGTCCACCGGCAGCGTCACGCGCATGCCGTCTTCAAGCAGTTTTCCCAACTTGATGTCCCGTCGTTTCACTTCCTTGTTCTCGTTCAGGCACAGCAGGTATTTCTTATCCTGATCCGAAAGCACAGCCGTATCGGGGACAAGAACCGCCTTGTACGGATCGCTGACGGCGACTCGTACGCGAACGCGGCCACCAGGGACGAACTGACCATCGGCATTGTCGGTCTTACCGCGAATTTGAATGGTTCCCGTCGCCGCATCAATGCGGTTTTCGGCGAAGTCGAGAACGCCTTTGTGGGGAAATCCTTCATCGATTTCCAGACCGAATTCGAACGGGATTTCCGCTTCTTCCAGCGGCTTTAGCTTTTCGGTCGAGGATGTTTGGCGTCGCCGGCGGTATTCGAGCAGTGCGCGTTCGTCGACCGAAAAGTTGACGCGAATCGGATCGAGCGCAACAATCGTCGTGAGTACCGGATCGCTTCCCCCGGCATTGACGAGGTTTCCTTCCGTCAATAACGCTCGACTGATCTTGCCGCCGATGGGTGCCGTCATTTTCGAGTAGCTCAATTCGAGTTCACGTCGGCGGACTTCTTCCTGGGCAGCACTGATTTGAGCTTCGAGCGATTTGCGCTTCCCTTCGGCTTCTTCGACGTCGCGTTCGGTGGCAACGGTTTTCGCGAAGAGTTCTTTTTGACGACGCTCTTCATTGGCGGCGACGACCAGTTGTGCTTCGAAAATCTTGACCTGTTCGGTTGCCCGGTCAACCTCTGACTGAAACGGTCTCGGATCGAGCTCGAACAACAGATCTCCCGCATTGACGATCTGACCATCGACGAATTGAACTTTGTCGATGTGGCCGCGAACACGCGCGCGGACTTCGACCGTCGCCGCGGCTTCGGTGCGGCCGTTGTACTCGTCGTAGTTGACCAGTTCGCGAACTTCAGGATGTGCTACAGTCACTTTCGGCGGCGGAGTAGAAATGGGAGTTGCCTCGACCGTACAACCGCCGGCCAGCACGAGAGTGGCCAGTCCGATTGGCGACGCAGCGACGTAAAGAGTCAGGTTTCTCACGATCAGATTCCTTCGAAATGAATTGACGCCAGAGGAAAGGCGCTCGATCCGATGCTAACGCGATTTCAACATGTTTTCAACGCTAGTGGAAAGTCACTGGACTGAATTCGCACATGTGGCGACATCACATCGTGGTGATCGTGTTAATAATCGATAAACTCTTACTTATCATCAACAAGAAACGATAACAGAGAATTGACGATCGAATTAGGCAGGTGTAGCATGATGGAAAATATCATCTCGAACATTACGGAAAGTTCAAACGATTCATGACACACCGCTCGTGTCGACGAATCGAGGGCAACGATCTCCCCATCGCACAGACTTATTTTGTGCTTATTTCGTGACGGCGTTTTTTCCTCTCGCCCTCGCGACCCATCATTTGCGATCGAATCAATCCCCGGAATCTATTCTCAGAAAGTTCATTCATGTCTGATCTGAATACACTGGATGAAAGGCTGAACGCTGAGTTCTCGGCCTTTCAGAGCAAAGCCGAAGAACTTCAAGTCGCGGCAAAATAAAAATACGAGGCGAGGGAAACGCGATTTCGGGAAACATTTATGCCCGCGGCGAACCATGTCGTACAACTCGTCAAGCCGCGATTGCAAGTTCTCGTCGAACGCTTTAAGGACCACGTAAACGTTGTTCCCGACATACGCGAGCATGTGCGTGAAGTTCATGTTAAATTTAACTCGCCGCTTGCCAGTATCGTGCTCACATTTCGTCTGAGTCATGATGCTGAAGTGAGGAATCTGGTTTTTGACGAAGATCTCGAAATCTTGCCGATCCTGATGCAGTACAACAAGCACGCACGGTTCGTGGTCCCTCTTGATCGCATCGAGGATGAGAAGATCGTCGCCTGGTTTGACGACCGCATTGTCGAGTTTGTGCTGACGGTCGCAGCGCTTCATCGCAACCCATACTATTTGAAAGGCCATCTGGTCACCGATCCCGTTGCCGGTGTCGAAATGCCCAAGTATGCGGCAAAATCCACGTTGGAAGCGGATGGGACGATCTATTATTTCATCAGCGACGAGACGAAAGAACAATTCGTCATGCAACGCGCTTCCAATTGAACGCACGCATTCACAGGACGGCATTCCATTCGGAGGCATGACGTTTGAGTTTGTACGTGAGTTGAAACGGATGTGAAGCTCGTTCTAAACCGTGGTCGATTTATCTCTTTTCGATGACAGACACCGAAGCCTTCACGTTCAAACAGTCGACGATTCAACGCAGCCGAGTGCCGTCGGCTCCTTTTAAGTCTTCTCAAACAATCGCCGTGAGCACATGACTCGCAGGCATTAAACCCGATCCGAATCGGATGCCCGCGACGACGCAGCGGGACCGACTCCTCTTGACGAAAGGTTGAAATGATGTCGATACCGAAGATATTACCCCTAAGAACGTTGGCGATTCCGGCCTTGTTGCTGCTGGCCTCAGCCGTCCTCGTCGCATTTCAGACCAAGGGCAAATCTGAGGCACGGTCTGAAGGTGTTTCAGCGACTGCGGACGAATTTCTTGTCGCACAGGGAGAACCGAAATCCACCGGCAACAAGAAACAAAACGCAAAGCCAGAAACAAAATCAGCTAACATTCCTGCGGAAGAGAAACCCTTTTGGGATAGCGCCAAGGCCTTCGTCGACGCCTACGCCGACCGCGATGCCAAAGCGATCGGTGAACTGTTTACCGAAGACGCTGAGTTCTTCGACGAATTCGGCGAAGCGACGATAGGCCGCGAGGCGATCATCGCGATGTTTCAAGCGGTGTTCGATGGAGGCAAAGGTTCTTCGATCGATGAAATTATCATCGAAAGCGTTCGACCGATTACCGACAACGTCGTTCTCGAGGCAGGTGAGGTGGTATCGACCGCTTCGATTGGCGGCCCGGTTTTTCACAATCGTTATGTCGCACTTCATGTTAAAGGGAAAGATGGCAAATGGCGCATCAACACCCTGAAGGACCACCCGCGCGAACCGGGGGCGCGGCATGAACAACTTCTCCAGCTCGAATGGCTGATCGGAGAATGGGTCAACGAAGACGACAAGGCGGTCGTACATACCGATTGCGTTTGGTCTGAGGACAGTAATTATCTGCTCCGGACGTTTAGCGTTCATACATACGACGGTCGCACAATCGAGGGGGTGCAGCGCGTCGGCTGGGACGCCCACGAGAAAAAGCTTCGCTCGTGGACGTTCGATTCTGAAGGAGGATTTCTGACAGGTGAATGGTCGCGCGATGAAAACACGTGGGTTCTGACGCAACGCGGAGTGAACGCCGAAGGCGAAACGATTT
The DNA here is from genome assembly GCA_027618475.1 of Planctomycetota bacterium. GTDB lineage: Bacteria > Planctomycetota > Planctomycetia > Planctomycetales > Planctomycetaceae > JAQCEJ01. The sequence continues at coordinate 96,587 of JAQCEJ010000007.1, forward strand.
CTGGCACCGCAGTTTACACTGTCATCGACGCAGAAATGGTGACTTGGCAGTTGCAGAATGTCGTAGTGGGAGACAACGTCACGGCAGCAGGGCCCGTCGTGACAATGGTCCGCCGACCTCCCACACCGAAGGCCGCGACGAATCCGTAACGGTCGATTATTATTCATTCAACTGTCGCTCGACTCGCGCGACTTACCATTGATTAAGGACTATGACTATGAAAAAACAACTTCTAATTGTTGCTGGCATACTGGCGATTGTGTCGATGACGCTGCTTGAACTCCACGCGCGCGGCCGAGGGGGCGGAGGTGGTTTCGGTGGCGGCGGTGGCGGATTCGGAGGAGGTGGTGGTGGTGCCCGTCCTTCGCCTTCCAGACCCGCGTCTCGTCCGTCATCACCCAGTTTCAGCCGCCCCAGCAGCGGAGGGGCTCGCCCGTCGGGCGGATCGCGTCCATCGGTCGGAAATCGGCCCTCTACGGGAAATCGGCCCTCAGCCGGCAATCGTCCCTCAGCCGGCAATCGTCCCGCGCCCGGCGGTCGTCCGGGGGGCAATCGTCCTTCCATTCAACCCGAACAAAGACCAAGTCTGCCGAATGCTGGAAGTCGTCCGGAGTTCGGTGGTGGTGCAGGACGGCCGGGAGCGGCACAACGTCCCTCACAGCTTCCCTCGCGACCCGGTCCCGGTGGAGGTCAGGGCATCACGAATCGTCCCAGCACTACACTCCCCGGCCTTGGAAATCTACCTGGCGCCGGCAATCGTCCCGGTACAAGCGACCGTCCCGGTATCGGTAATCGTCCTGGAAACAGCGAACGCCCCTCCGTCGCCGATCGGCAATCTCAGCTTCAAGAGCGAATGGGAGACCGTACCGATAACCGAGGTGACAGGCAGGATAATCGAGGCGACCGGCAGGATGATCGTCAGGACCGATGGCAGGATTGGCACAACGACTGGCACGATCACCATGGCGACTGGTATCAC
>JAQCEJ010000075.1 GCA_027618475.1 Planctomycetota bacterium
TGTGTTTTCCGGGCTCAACATGATGTACGGCGCCATCGCCGGTCGCACACGAGAGATTGCGACGCTGCAAGCGGTCGGTTATCGGCAGCGGGCGATTCTCGTCAGCATCATTCAAGAGGGAACGCTGCTCGCGGCCGCGGGTTCGCTGCTGGCCGGTGTTGTCGCGTTGATATTCCTCAACGGTCTCGCCGTGCGATTTACGATGGGAGCCTTCACACTGCGAATTGATGGTGTGTCATTGATCATCGGCTGCGGCGTCGGTTTGTTATTAGGTGTGGTCGGGGCGTTGCCTCCGGCTATTAAAGCATTACGTGCCTCGGTCGCCGTGAGTCTCAAAGCGATTTGACTTGCAACGCCGCGCGCAAGATTGAGTGAGTTACTTGTTATGAAAGGGATTAACTCATGTTGAAGCAGATTTTCGCCTCCTGCAGTTGTGTGATTGTGGGAACATTACTTGCCGGCTGTGCCGCTGAGACCACCCCCACAACTCCGGCGGCATCGAATGAAGTGACGACTCCGGATGCCGCCTACGTCGTCGCCAGCGAACCGAACGGGGCATTGCCCGTGGGAGACGCCCGCCAATCGACCAAAGACGACGACGAAGTGGTGCTCGTGGGACGTATCGGCGGCTCGGCCAAGCCGTTCGTTGAGGGCGTGGCGGCATTCACTATCGTCGACTCGAAGGTGCCGCATTGCTCGGCTGAAGAAGGCTGTCCCACGCCGTGGGATTACTGCTGCGAACAGAATCAGGTGAAAGACAATATCGCAATGGTCAAGATCGTCGACGCCGACGGCAAGCCAGTGACGAAAGACGCCCGCGAACTGCTCGGCGTGAAAGAACTCTCGACGGTGGTCGTTCGCGGCAAAGCGCAGCGCGACGACGAAGGCAATCTCGCCGTATTAGCGAGTCAAGTTTATGTCAAAGAATGAGACCGTCAGCCGGATCTCACATAATGATACACCGCATTCGGGCGGTGTATTCGGAGGCACATGATGAGTCACGCACAACTCGACCTGCGAGAACTCGCGCTGGAACGTCCGAAGCACGAACCGGAGACAAAGCCCCGGCGTAAACCGTGGTTGACGCGGTACGTCATCCCCGGAGGTATTCTCGTTGGGTTCCTTGTCTTGATTGGAGTCGCCACGCGGGAACACTTTATGCCGCACAAAGCGGTGACCGTCGTGCCGGTTGTTGTCGTTCGTGCCGAGGTTCAACAGGAGGGGACACCGCTCTTCCAGGCCGCCGGTTGGGTCGAACCGCGTCCCACTCCCATAAACGTCGCAGCGCTCACTGAAGGAGTGATCGATGAACTGCTGGTCGTCGAAGGACAGGAAGTCTCGGCAGGCGAACCGGTCGCGAAGTTGATCGACGTCGATGCGAAACTGACACATCAGCAAGCCGAAGCAACGGTGGCACTGCGCGAGGCCGAGCTTGAAAGTGCCGCCGCCGAACGGAAGGGGGCGCGTCTGCGGCACGAGAACCCGCTGCATCTGCAAGCTGCGTTGGCCGAGGCCGAATCGCAGCTCGCGAAATCCGAAACCGACGGGGCTCAGATACCGTTCTTGATCGACGCCACCCAAGCCCAGGTCGATTACGCACGCCAAAACCTCGAAGGCAAGCAGGCGGCGAAGGATGCGGTAGCCGTTCGAACTGTCCAGAAGGCACAAAGCGAGTACAAGTCAGCAGAAGCGACGCTGAAAGAACTGCAGCAACGGGCTCCACGATTACAGCGGCAGGTCGCGGCACTCAAGAACCGAGTTGATGCCCTCTCGGGGCAGCTTTCGCTCTTGATCGATGAGACACGTCAACTCGACGACGCCGAAGCCAAATACAAAGCCGCTGAAGCCCGGCTTGCAGAGGCGAAAGTTGCCGCGGCGAAGACATCGCTGGCGTTTGAGCGAACGGTCGTTTGTGCGCCGATCACGGGACGGGTACTCGCGCTCGTCGCGTCTCCCGGCTCGCGCGTCATGGGTTTGGACGCCAACGCCGGGCAGAGTTCAAGCATCGTCGTTTCCCTGTACGATCCGGCCAGATTGCAAGTCCGCGCCGACGTGCGCCTGGAGGATGTCTCTCTCGTCGTCCCCGGTCAGCCGGTTGAAATCGAAACCGCTTCGTCGAAAGAGAAAATCATCGGAAGGGTGCTGCTCCCCACGTCGGCGGCGAACATTCAGAAGAATACGCTCGAAGTGAAGGTCGCACTCGACAATCCGCCGCCGGCGATTCGCCCGGAAATGCTGGTGACGGCGACGTTCCTCGCGCCTCCTCAAGTCATTTTGCCAAGCGACGACGAACCGTACAAAGAGCGGATGTTAATTCCTCGTCAATTGGTCCAGTCTGAGGGGGAAAACCATTCCGTATGGGTCGTCGACCCCGGTGGCATTGCCAGGCGGAAGGCAATCACGCTCGGCAATGCCGGCACGAAGGAACTCGTCGAGGTCGTCGAGGGAATCAGCCCGACCGATAAGCTGATTTCTTCCAATCAGCAAGAACTCGAATCGGAGATGCGCGTCAAGATCGTCGGTGAAGACGCCACGATCGGCCTGAGCGACCGTCGCTCGTAGCGTGACACTCCCGAAAGGAAATCGACATGGCACTCGTCGAACTGCGAAACCTGACCAAGACGTTTAAGAAGGGAGACGAAACGATTACTCCCCTGCTTAACGTCGATCTCGACATCGAAGACGGAGAATTCGTCTCGCTGATGGGCCCCAGCGGCACGGGTAAAAGCACCCTGCTCAACGTCATCAGCGGCATCGATCGACCCGACGAAGGGACCATCCACGTCGATGGCGTCGAAGTGACTCGCCTCTCGCGCGGCCGGCTCGCCGACTGGCGTGCCGCCAATCTCGGTTACATCTTTCAGACGCACAATCTGGTCCCCGTTCTCACGGCGTACGAGAACGTCGAGCTTCCGATTCTGCTGTTGCCGCTCTCGGCAGCTGAGCGGTGCAAACGTGTGGAACTCGCACTCGAAGCGGTCGGACTCAGCGACCGTATCGATCACTACCCGCGGCAGCTTTCAGGCGGACAGGAGCAACGCGTCGGCATCGCGCGGGCAATCGTGGCGCATCCGAAAGTTGTCGTCGCCGACGAACCGACGGGAAGCCTCGACACCAAGACGAGCGATCAGATTCAAGTGCTGCTGCAACGGCTCAATCGCGAATTGAACATCACGATGATTATGGTCACTCACGACGCCGAGACCGCCGGGATCGCGTCGCGGCATCTTGTGCTCGATGAGGGACGCATCGTCGAGTCGGGAAAAATCGGGACGACAGCCGTACCAGCAGTGGCACATCGATAACTGGAGTTCGGTCATGTTTCGTTTCGCCCCCTATGTCATCAAGAGTCTGTGGCGGCATCGCATGCGCAGCGTGTTGACCGCCAGCGGAACGGCGGTGGCGATTTTCGTGTTTTGCTGTGTGATGTCGGTTCAAGAAGGGCTCGAACGCCTGACGTCGGACGAAGACGCCCAGCGGACGCTCATCGTCTTCCAGGAAAATCGCTTCTGCCCCACGAGCAGCCGACTGCCTGAAGATTATGCCCCCCGCATTAAAAAAGTGCCGGGAGTGAAGGATGTCATGCCCGTCCAAGTCTGGACGAACAACTGTCGGGCCAGTCTCGACATCGTCGTCTTCAACGGAACGCCGCCGCGCAAATTGCAGCAAGCGCGTGATCTCAAGCTCATTTCGGGGAACTGGAGTGAGTTCGAAGACCGGCGAGACGCCGCTGTCGTGGGACGAAACGTCGCCATACGGCGCGGGCTGAAAACTGGCGACCAATTCTCGATCGGCGACTTGTCGGTGAAGATCGCCGGCGTGTTTTCGTCCTCCATTCCCGCTGAAGAAAACCTCATCTTTACGAGTTTGGAGTTCTTGCAGTACACGCGCGGCCTCGATGCTGCCGGTCTCGTCACCCTCCACGAAGTCTCTCTGACAGCAACTGCTGATCCCGATGCTGTCGCCTCGGCGATCGACGCGGCGTTGCGCGCCGGCCCGGTGGCGACGACGACGCGGCGCAAGGGGGCGTTTCAAACGAGTACGCTCTCGGACCTCGTCGATCTGATCGGGTTCGCCCACTGGTTGGGATATGCCTGCGTCGGACTGGTACTCGCCCTCGTCACCACGACGTCGCTGATGTCGGTGCAAGACCGCATCAAAGAACACGCCGTTCTGCAAACGCTCGGCGTGCGTCCCGCTCGCGTGTTTCGCCTCGTGATCGCCGAAGGGCTGCTGCTCTGCAACGCCGGTGGAATCTTCGGCGTCGCGCTGGCCCTCGCCATGTTAAGTTGGAGCGGTCTTGCTGTCGGAGCCGAAGGGGTAACGATCGCATTTCGTCCGTCGATTCATTTGGCAATCTCTGGCGCTACGGTGACGGCGATCGTCGGCATCGTCGCGAGCGTTCTTCCGGCGCTCCAAGCCGCAAGGACACCGATTGTCGCTTCGCTGCGCGAGGTGTGAGAAACGTCGACAGCGACAGATGTGTGATGAACTCAGAACGTTGAGCGGAGGCACGATTGATGATACAGTGGATTACTCCGCCACTATTGACTACAAGCAGTTTCATAACCCTCTGGACGCCGAGTTGTTCAGGACCATTCGGACATCTATTCGGTCGCCAACCGGGTTATGAAACCAGTTCTCATCACTCGGAGACACGCCGTGCAGCGAACCGTTCGATTCAACTGTTTGAAGATGTTGCCATTGATCGTTTTCGTACTGGCCTCGACCCCCTGCTGGGCGAAAGATTTACAGGCGGCACCACGGCCAAACTTTGTCGTCGTTCTGGTTGACGATTTGCGTTGGGACGAACTGGGTTGCACGGGGCATCCATTCGTGCGAACGCCCGCGATCGACCGCATTGCCCACGAAGGTATGCGGTTTCGCAATGCGTTTTGCACAACGCCTCTCTGTTCGCCGGTCCGCGCCAGTCTGCTGACCGGGCTGTATACCCACAACCACGGGATTCTGGACAACACCAACCGCAGCGAGCAGAGCCATCTCCTCAAGACGTTTCCGCGGTCTCTTCATCAATCAGGGTACGAAACCGCCTTTGTCGGAAAATGGCATATGGGCAACGATGACACTGCTCGCCCCGGGTTCGACCGGTGGGCTTGTCTGCAAGGGCAAGGGACGTCGTTCGATCCCCTGCTCAACGTCGATGGTCGGCAGATTCATTATTCCAGCCATACCACCGACGTGCTCAACGAGCTGGCGATCGAATACGTCGGCCAAGCACGGGAGAAGCCGTTCTGTCTCTATTTGTCGCACAAGGCTCTGCATCCAGAGTTAGTACAGCGCGACGACGGCAGTATCACCGACCCCTCCGCCGCGCGGTTTTTGCCGGCGAAGCGCCACGAGGAACTGTACCAGGAGAATGCCATCCCCCGCAGGTTAAACGTTTCCGATCGGCTCTCCGGGAAACCGGCACTCCAACGACCGATTGGCGATCTGCCGCCGCTGGGGCCGGAGACAGGAACTTCAGACGAGACCGTTCGTGATCGATTGAGAATGTTAGCCGGAGTCGACGAAGGTGTCGGGGCAATCTTAGACACGCTTCAATCGACAGGTCAATTGGACAACACCGTATTTGTGCTGACCAGCGATCATGGGTATTGGTATGGCGAACACGGTCTGAGCGTGGAACGGCGATTGGCGTACGAAGAAGCACTGCGAATCCCCCTGCTCGTCCGCTATCCCCCGCTCGTTCCCGCAGGACGTCTCTGCGACGAAATTGTGCTTAGTATCGATTTGGCGCCGACGTTTTTGGAATTGGCTGGCGTGAGCGAGGTTCCTGAAATGGACGGCCGCAGTCTGGTTCCCCTGTTGGCTGGACGCGACGCATCCGATTGGCGCGATTCTTTTCTGATCGAATACAACACCGATACCGTGTTCCCCCGCGTGCATCACATGGGTTACAAAGCGATTCGCACGAAACGGTGGAAGTACATTCGCTACAACGAATTAAACAACATGGACGAGTTATACGATTTACTGGCCGATCCGTATGAAATGACCAACCTGGTGGACAACCCGACTTCCGCCGAAATCGTCAGCGAACTGAGCGATCAGATCGATGCGTACTTGAAACGGTAAACAGCAAACGGACCGGTGTCCGCGGCGTATCGATTTCCACCCCCGTAACTCACCCTCTACAAAGTTGGCAAAACAATGCCTGACAAGCGACGAGATGACGACACTTGGACGTTTCTCCATGTCAACGACAATCACATGGGGACCGCGCGATCGTATCGCTTTCGACCGGCGATCAACCGGCGGTGGGAGGCGATCAAGCGGCAGATCGCAGCCGTCGACGCTAACTTTCTCTTGCACGGCGGCGACTTGACACGTGACGGTGAAACCCATGAGTTCGAATACCAGCAGGCACGTGACGACCTGGATGATTTGCCGTTTCCGACCTTTGTGATACCGGGCAACATGGATGTCGGCAACAAACATACCTCAAAGAACGGTGCGAAACCAAAATGGGAAGCACGCGGCTGGGCCTGGAATGACCCCGATTGGAATATGACCGAAGCCCGCTTGCAGCTTTTCGCTTCATACTTTGGCCCGATTCACTGGACCTTTCTGTGGAAAGGGGTTCGCTTTACCGGCTTTTTTGCCGCCGTCGCCGGGTCGGGACTGCCGCAGGAAGACCATTTCTGGCGTTTGCTCGAAAAGTTGCCTGCCCTCCCCCGTGCCCGGCATCACGTGGCCATGATGCATTACTGGCCTTTCATCGAACAACCGGACGAGCCTGCCTGGGATCTGACTCAGGCCGAGCAATACGACAACTGGTACTTTTCGATCGATCAGCCGCATCGGGGACGACTCTGGCGACTCCTTCAGGAAGCCCATGTTGACCTGTTATTCTGCGGACACGTTCACACCGGCCGGCCGGTGCAAACTGTCGATGGCATCCGTATCTACCGTACTCCCGCCGCCGGAAACTCGCCGCAACTCTCAGAACGCTGGACCGATGCCGAAACGCGTTACGGCTTCCATCGCTGCGACGTCAGCCCCGACGGTATCGACGTCACGTTCATTCCAGGCGACGACCAATGTGACGAATTCGACAGCTACGGCCCCTGGGGGCATCCCAAGATCGAAGAGCGCGACTACTCCGTCGCCCGAGAAAAACCGCCGATCGAGCCAAGATAGGAAAACCGCTCTCATGCGACGCAACGATTAACAAAACGCAACGACAGTAGAGGCGAATACTCGGAGAACAACGATAAAATGTATGACCAGTCGAAAGATGACCTCTGAACGTCCCCATTTTCAGAAAAACAATTCATAACCGCCGTGAAGAAATCGCCCTACAGCAGATCGATTCGTCGCGGTTTGTGGAATCTCGACGAATCGATTAAACAAGGAAAATTGTAGAAGGGGTCGTCGCTTATTATAATCGAGTGATGATATCCTGTATTTCTGGTGAACTATGATGTCGGCAGTAGCCGTCTCTAACGGCTTTCAGTCTGGTTTTCACCCGATTATTCATTCCAATCACTGTACTTGAGAACTGACTGATTCCATCAAATGGATGAGCAAAAACGCATTTTGGTGACAGGTGGGGCCGGGTTCATTGGATCGAATCTCGTGCATTACCTGTTAGCCGAGACGCCGCACTTCATTATCAATCTCGATAAACTCACTTACGCCGGAAATCTCGAATCGCTCGCCGACATCGCCGAGAACGATCGTTACGTGCACGAGCAGGTTGATCTGTGCGATTATCAAGCGGTCGAAAGCGTATTCGCCAGGCACAAACCCGATGCCGTCATGCATCTGGCCGCCGAGTCGCACGTCGATCGTTCGATAGATTCTCCCGGACAGTTCATTCAGACCAACATTGTGGGAACATACAATCTGCTTCAAACCGGCTTGGAGTATTACCGGAAGCTGGCGGAACCGAAACGCCGACTGTTTCGGTTTCTGCACGTTTCGACCGACGAGGTCTATGGTTCGTTGAATTTCGGAGAGTCGCTGTTTACCGAAACGACGGCCTACGACCCGCATTCCCCCTATGCCGCGAGCAAGGCGTCATCCGATCACCTCGCGCGAAGCTGGCACGATACGTTCGAATTCCCCGTGCTGATTACCAATTGTTCGAACAATTATGGCCCCTATCAATTCCCCGAAAAATTAATCCCCGTCGTCATTCTGAAATGCCTGCGCGGCGATCGCGTTCCTGTCTATGGCAAGGGGGAAAACGTTCGCGACTGGCTGTTCGTCGAAGACCATTGCCGCGCCCTGTTCACGGTTCTCGACCGCGGCACGCCGGGGGAAACGTACAACGTGGGAGGCAATAACGAGCGATCGAACCTCGAACTCGTTCACATGCTATGTCGGATTCTCGACGAACTGAGTCCCAGTACCGCCATCGGTAAGTACGAGAATTTAATTACGTTCGTTACCGATCGTCCGGGGCACGATCTCCGTTATGCCATCGATGCCTCGAAAATTACTCGCGAACTGGGATGGGTACCACAGGAGCATTTTGACAGCGGGTTTCGTAAAACCGTGCAATGGTATCTCGATCATCAGGATTGGTGGAATCGGATCCTCTCGGGTGACTATCGACTCGAACGGCTCGGGCAAGGGATTTCGACATGATACTTATCCTCGGTGGTTCGGGTTATATTGGCAGCGCATACGTTCGATACTTCGAAAAGCGGGGAATTCCTTATCGCTCGCTCTCCCGACGGGACGTGAATTATTACGAACCCGAACAACTCATCTCGGCGATCGATGCCCACCAATGCGAATTCCTCATTAACGCCGCCGGCTACACGGGAAAGCCGAACGTCGATGCCTGTGAGATTCATCGAGCCGAATGCCTGCTGGGGAACAGCGTACTTCCCGGGATGATTCGAATCGCCTGCGAAAAAACGAAGACTCCGTGGGGCCACGTTTCATCGGGATGCATTTACACCGGCACGCGCGCCGACGGATGCGCATTTACCGAAATGGACCCTCCCAACTTCTGCTTTCGCACGAACAATTCGAGTTTTTATTCCGGCAGCAAGGCGCTTGGGGAAGACTGCCTGGCCGACTCGCCGCAGACCTATATCTGGCGGCTTCGTATTCCCTTCAGCCATATCGATTCTCCTCGAAATTATATTTCAAAGCTCCTTTGCTACTCGCGACTGCTGGATGTCGCGAACTCGATTTCTCATGTCGACGATTTTGTACATGCCAGCTACGAATGCTGGACGAAACGAGTTCCTTTCGGCATCTACCATGTCACCAACACGGGTCATACGTCTACAAGTGAAGTCGTCTCACTCATTCAGAAATACTTGCACCCCGACAGAGACTTCCGCTTCTTCGAAAACGAAGACGAGTTCATGAGAACGGCGGCCAAAACACCGCGATCAAACTGTATTCTCGATAATTCAAAATTACGGGCGACAGGCATCGACATCCCCGACATACACACGGCCCTCGAACGAGCGCTCCGGAATTGGCAATCCTCCACCTGAAAGCACGCATTCTATGAAGGGAATTATTCTTGCCGGCGGTTCCGGCACCCGACTGCATCCGCTGACAAAAGTCGTGAGCAAACAATTGATGCCCGTCTTCGACAAGCCGATGATATATTATCCGCTGTCGGTGCTGATGCTGGCGGGAATCCGCGATGTGCTGGTCATTTCCACGCCTCGCGACCTTCCCCTCTATCGCGAATTGCTGGGTGACGGAAGCCGACTCGGATGCCGTTTCGAATACGCACCGCAGGACGTTCCCAATGGACTGGCTCAGGCCTTTGTTATCGGCGAAGAATTTATCGGGGACGACACGGTCTCTCTAATCCTGGGAGATAACATTTTCTATGCGTCGGGATTGAGCAAACTTCTCCGCAGTTGCAGCCAACCCGATGGTGGTATCGTGTTCGCCTATGCCGTTCAGGATCCGAAACGATATGGAGTGGTCGAATTTGACAAGAATCTCAAGGCGATCTCGATCGAAGAAAAACCGACTCAACCCAAGTCGACATTTGCGGTGCCGGGAATTTATTTTTACGACAATTCGGTGATCGAGATCGCGAAACATCTCAAACCCTCGGCCCGTGGAGAGTACGAAATCACCGATATCAACCGCCATTATCTTCAGAAAAACAAACTCACCGTTCGCGTGCTCGACCGCGGTACCGCCTGGCTTGATACCGGAACCTTCGAGAGTCTGCTGCAGGCCAGCGAGTTCGTTCACGCAATTGAGGCCCGGCAAGGATTAAAAATCGGTTGCATCGAAGAAGTGGCCTGGCGCTGCGGCTACATCGATGATAGTCAACTCGAAACCGTCGCCCAGGAGACCATCAAAAGCGGCTATGGAGAATATTTGATGGGGCTACTCGGCCGAGGGGCAACAACCGTCACATAACCTGCGTTACTTGCACCTATTCCTGAAACGACGATGGAGTGACATCCCGTATGGGATGTGTGAAATTCCTTTTGGCAGTGAGACATTGCCCGAGCTGCGGCGAAAGGGGCGTTGTCATGCGGGATGACCTCACGGCTGGTAAGACCGATCCCATGTTATCGCCAGATCAAACGATTTACGTGGCAGGACACCGCGGGTTGGTCGGTGCGGCGGTTGTTCGTTTGTTGCAGGAACGAGGATTTCACAACATTGTTGTTGCTTCCCATGCTGAGCTCGACCTGCTGAACCAGTCCGCCGTCACTCGTTTCTTTGAATCGACTCGACCTGACGTCGTCGTATTTGCAGCGGGAAAGGTGGGGGGAATTCATGCCAATCAATCGTATCCGGCAGAATTCATCTATGAAAATCTGACGATGGGGACGAATGCCATTCACGCGGCATGGAGATCGGGTACGAAGCGACTGATGTATCTGGGGAGCACGTGCATTTATCCGCGGATGGCACCACAGCCGCTTCAGGAAGAATCCCTGCTCTCGTCACCCCTCGAACCGACCAACGAAGCGTATGCCGTCGCGAAAATCGCGAATGTGAAGTTGTGCCAATTCTATCGCCGGCAGTATGGCGTCACATTTCATTCCGTTATGCCGACCAACTTATACGGCCCGGGTGATAATTATCATCCGGAAGAGAGCCACGTGCTGCCGGCGTTGATTCGCCGATTTCATGAAGCAAAGCTGGCGAAACAATCACAGGTCACCCTCTGGGGCACGGGGACTCCGCTCCGCGAATTTCTACACGTTGACGATCTGGCCGCGGCGATACTGCATCTCCTGGGGATCGAGAATCCCCCCGATCTGATCAATGTCGGAACGGGCGAAGAGATCAGTATTCTCGAATTGGCATCGCTCGTCGCAGAAATTGTCGGATATTCGGGCAAGATCGTTACCGATCCGTCGCGACCCGATGGTACTCCCCGAAAATTGGCCGACCTCTCGCGGGTGCTAGCGACGGGCTGGACGCCGGTGTTTTCACTCAAAGCGGGCCTGATAAATACATACAAAGCGTTTCTTCACGAACAGCAGCATCAGATTCAACGTGTTTCGCCAGGCGAGCACGGATAACGGGAATACGGTCATGGGTAAATTGGCGTTTGTTACCGGTATCACCGGGCAGGATGGTTCCTATCTGGCGGAACTGCTGCTGGAGAAGGATTACGAAGTTCATGGCCTCATTCGCAGAGCCAGCACATTTAACACAAGCCGCATCGATCACCTGTACCACGATATTCACAAAGCTGGTCCGAAATTGTATCTGCACTACGGTGATCTTACGGATGGACAAAATCTGACGAATATCATCCTCGATCTCGAACCCGACGAAATCTACAACCTGGGGGCGCAAAGTCACGTTCGCGTCTCCTTCGAGCAACCGGGATATACGCTTCAATCAACCGGTTATGGGGCCTTAAACGTACTTGAAGCCGCCCGTCAACTGAATAAGAAAAAATTGACGAAGGTCTATCAGGCGTCGTCGAGCGAAATGTACGGTGACGTGAAGGAATTTCCACAGACCGAGAAAACACCATTTCAACCGCAAAGCCCGTATGCCTGCGCTAAGGCCTACGCCTATTATCAAACGATCAACTATCGCAAGTCGTACGATTTGTTTGCCGCCAATGGCATACTTTTCAATCATGAGAGTCCCCGTCGTGGTGAAACCTTTGTGACGCGAAAGATCACCCGCGCGGCGACTCGCATCAAATTGGGTCTTCAGGATAAGGTCTATTTGGGAAATCTCTCCGCCGAACGCGATTGGGGATATGCCAAAGATTATGTCGAGGGGATGTGGTTAATGCTGCAACACCACGAGCCGGACGACTTCGTTCTGGCCACAGGAGAATCGAGATCGGTGCAAGTCTTCCTGGAGCACGTCTTCAAGCATCTTGATCTCGATCCCCAGTCTCATGTCGAGATTGACCCAAGGTATTTTCGGCCAGCGGAGGTCAATCGCCTGCTGGGTGATGCATCAAAAGCCGAAAGTGTATTGGGATGGCGTCCGAAAACCAGTTTCAGCGAATTGGTAACGCTGATGGTCGACAGCGATGCGGAATTAGCCCGCCAAGAAACCGTGCTGATTCAACACGATTGATGGCCGCATTTTTTATGATTCTGAAGTGTGAGCTCACGTCCAAGGAACGCTATGTTGAACGCTCAAGACTGCGTTATTCAAGGAGAGCCGATTCCCGCAGAACTCCTCGGGGAACTCACGCCTGCGGCGTTCGATGCCAACAACTCTGTCGGTTTGCAGAAGCAATTGTTGGACGACGGATATCTGTTTTTTCGCCGCCTCTTTGATGTCGAAGACGTTATGGCAGTGCGAGACGAAGTCTTTGGTCGACTCGCTGAGGTCGGGGAAATCAAGCAACCGGTTCGAGACGGAATTTTTACAGGCACCAGTTGCCGGCGTGAACGGACCACCGATCTTGGGCAGTTCTGGCAATCGGTCAGCGAAGGGCCTGCGTTACGTCGCGTCAGTCACGGAAAGCGTGCCCACGAGATGATGGACGCCGTATTCGGTGAAACGTCTCGACCGCACGATTACATGTTTCTGCGTCCCAGTGTCGTCGGACGGTCGACTCACCTGCATTACGATTTCCCTTTTTTTGCACGTGGGTCAAAACAAATCTGCACCGTCTGGACCCCGCTGGGGGAAATTCCCCCGTGTGACGGCACGCTGGTTATCGTCGAAGGTTCTCATCGGTTTGACGATCTGATCGAATCGATTATTGATATCGATTACTCCTCGACCTATTCGAAGCAAGTGTCGATAACCGAGAGTGCCGTTGAGTTGGCCCGCCATCGTCATACGCGATTGCTGACGGCACACTTTCAACCAGGGGACGTCGTCATCTTCGGAATGACGACTCTTCACGGCACCCTCGATAATCATTCACCGATCGGGAGAACACGTTTGTCGTCGGATGTCAGATGGCAACCATCTGCCGACCCGATTGATCCTCGTTACATGGGACCGAATCCCCCAGGAACGACCGGCGCCGGCTATGCAGAACTGAACGGGGCCAAGCCGTTAGATGTTCCCTGGCATGTGCGATAGAAGGTGTTTCATCGGTGAATTGCGTTTGCTTATGCCAGGTTCGGCAGCCAATACGCCGCCGCCAGTCCGAGTAGTCCCACGACAATTAAATAGTAAATTGTCGGCAAAATCGTCTTGCGAAGCGAAGCCCCCTCCTGCCCCAGCAACCCGACGGTCGCCGAGGCCGCCACAACGTTATGAATCGCGATCATGTTGCCCGCCGCCGCACCGACGGCTTGCAATGCCACGATCAGTGGGCTTGAAAGTTGTAACCGTTCTGCAACGCCATGTTGAAACGTCGTGAACATCATGTTACTCACCGTGTTGCTGCCGGCGATGAAGGCACCGAGCGCGCCGATCACTCCCGCTAATGCCGGCCAGACACCACCGACGGTTTGAGCCACCCATTCCGCCATAGCGAGCGGCATACTGGGAAGTCCGCTGGCATTGCCGCCGGACTCAATATAGACGCGGACCATCGGTACCGTAAAGACGAGCACAAACCCCGCACCGACGATCACGCGGGTCGAACTCGTAATCGCATTGCGCATCGCCGACCAGGTCATGCGATGCAGAAAATAGGTAAGGATGACAACGATCACCAGCATACATGCCGGAAGGTACAACGGTTGCGTTTGCGTGCTGATTGAGGTGCCGAAAATTTTGGTCCACGAAATTGTGACCGCAGAACTCTTTAACCAGCCACCAATTGGAAATTGCTTTAAACGAGTGAGCAGCAACAACCCGGCGAGCAACACGTAAGGCAACCAGGCAAGCCATGTCGGCATGCTGCCGTCAACGGAATCGGAGGCTTCGCGGGTCGACTTTTCGAAACCGCTGCACCACTCTTTCGGCCAATCGGCATCGTTCGGAAACTGCCAGTTATCGCCGGGAATCAAAAACTTGTTCCGGGCCGCATACGTCATAATCGCCAGACCGACCATCGCCCCCACCAGAGAGGGAAACTCCGGTCCCAGAAAAACCGCCGTCAACCAGTACGGAATCGTAAAAGCGAGTCCGCCGAGTAACGAGAAGGGAAGAATCGAAAGCCCTGCCGTCCAACTGCGCTGAGCGCCGTAAAACCGGGTCATCATCATGACCATCAGTGACGGCATCAGCGTTCCGGTTATCGCATGAAACGTCGCGGCCCGTGTCGTAACGGCTTGCAGGTAACCGGCGGAATCGAGGTGATGTGCCACCAAATAGGCCTGCATCTGTTCGCCGCCGAGGCCGCTGTTCACACCGATGATGATCGGTGTTCCGACAGCTCCAAACGTGACCGCCGTACTTTGAATCATCAACCCGATCATCACGGCGCAGGCCGCGGGAAATCCCAGCGCAATCAATAACGGTGCCGCGATCGCCGCCGGCGTTCCGAAACCGGCGGCTCCTTCAATAAACGAACCGAACAGCCAGGCGACGATCACAACCTGCACACGCCTGTCATCACTGAGATGGTGAAAACTATGACGAATCGCCCCGATACCCCCCGATTGTTGTAACGTATTGAGCAGTAACAAGGCTCCAAACACAATCAACAAGATATCGGCCGTCTTGAAGAGTCCGTCGACGCTTGCGGCGGCGATCACGGTTGTGGGAACCTGCCAGGCGAAATACGCAATTGCCACTGCCGCAACATAAACCAGAGGCATGGCCCAGCGGGCAGCAATGCGAAAACCGACGAGCAGCACGGCAGCCAATGCGATCGGCATCGCAGCCAGTGCGGCCTGAGTGAGAAGAGACATAGGGAAGGTCACCTTACGACAAGCAGTTTCAGGGAATTCCGGTATTGGCAGAGTTCAAACGCACTCACGAAATTACCATAAACGTCGTGCGAAGATGATGAAGATTTAGAAAATGTACAGTCCACCGTTGAAGATATCCGGCAAAGTGAGTTATTGTGACAATTGAATTATGAGACGTGTCGATTCGCACTTCAACTGAACTGTCACCATGCGACTGAAGTGAGTCTTGTTGTTTCACTTCGTTGCCGTATCGCAGCACACAAAATGACAAGGAATCCATTATGAGACATCGCAGATTGGCATGGACGTTGACGTTGTCCGCCGTTTCCGTGGTTTTACTTTTCGGTTATTCGATCGTCGCTAACACCGAAAGCCGATCGGTGAAGGAGAAGTCCTCGTCGCTCGACGAATCGAACGGAGAGAGTACGCAACAGATCGCGTTCCAAGACACGAAGCCCAAAAAGCAGAACTCAGCCAAAAAGCCCGCTCAACCTACAAAAAGTAATGAAGCGGATCAACCCGAGGAATTCCAGATTCCTCCGGAAGAACAACCGTTTTGGGATAGTGCTCAGGCATTTGTCGATGCGTACGCCAAACGAGATGCGAATGCAATCGGAGAATTGTTCACGGAGGATGCCGAATTTTTTGATGAATTCGGCGAAAGAACAGTCGGTCGCGAAGATATTGTGGCCATGTTTCAGGCGGTTTTCGATGAGGGATCGAATTCGTTGATCGAACGCATCATCATCGACCGCATTCGCCCGATCAGTGATTCGGTCGTCTTGGAAGAGGGGGAAACTATCGCCTCCGAAACGGCCGAGGGGCCGCTCTATCATAGCAGCTACGTCGCACTCCACGTCAAAGGAACCGACGGCATTTGGCGCATCAACACCCTGAAAGATCGCCCTCGTCAGACGGGAGGACGTCATGAACAGCTGGACCAACTCGCATGGCTGCTGGGCGAATGGGTTAACGAAGATGAAGATTCGGTCGTCCATACCGAGTGCGACTGGTCGGACGATGGTAATTACCTGCTAAGACGATTTTCTATGCAGTCGCGCGATGGACATCACATCGACGGCGTGCAACGCGTCGGCTGGGACGCGCGAAGCAAGTCGCTCCGTTCGTGGACGTTCGACTCGGAAGGAGGTTTCCTCACGGGAGAATGGAAACGGACCGGTAATCAATGGTTGCTGACCAACACCGGGGTGAATGCCGAAGGCTTATCGGTCTCGGCCACTGCCGTTTATACGGTGATCGATGCAGAAATGGTAACGTGGCAGCTTCAGAACATCATTGTTGGCGACAGGGTTAATCCCGCCGCACCGGTGGTGACGATGGTCCGCCGTCCCCCCGAGCCGAACGGGTCTGACGAAAAATAAACGAGCATTGAGATGTCATTTGACGGGCTTTTCTCATTCACTTTTCCCATGCCTTAACTAAAGGGCGTTTGACATGAAAAAACTACTCTTATTCCTGATGGTAACAGTTGCTGCTGCCTCAACGACGGTGTTCGAACTCCATGCGCGCGGTCGTGGGGGGGGAGGATTCGGCGGCGGTGGCGGCGGTTTTGGCGGCGCCCGTGGCGGGGGATTCGGCGGAGGAGGAATGGGAGGCGGAGGATTTCACGGCGGTGGTGGGGCGCGTCCCTCCATGTCGCGACCCTCTCAGCCAAGTTTTAGCCGGCCTAGTGGTGGAAATCGAAATTTTGGTGGCGGGTCGCGCCCCTCGGTGGGAAGCCGTCCCTCAGTCGGCAATCGCCCTTCCGGTTCTGGACGTCCCTCAGCCGGCAATCGTCCCTCGGGTTCCGGGCGTCCTTCGACAGGCAATCGTCCCGGATCGGGAAGCGGATTCGCCGACTTTAATCGCCCTGGTGGTAATCGCCCCGGCGGAAATCGTCCCTCGATCGAACCGGGTCAACGCCCGAATTTACCGGCGAGTGGCAACCGGCCCGAATTCGGCAATCGACCGGAAATCGGCGGGGGCAAATTTCAACGACCGTCGCAACTCCCGTCAAATCGACCTGGTATTTCCAACCGACCGGGAGCGGGAAACCGTCCTGGCGGCGGATTACCCGGATTGGGGAACGGTGAGACCGCCGGTAACAGGCCCGGCATTGGCAATCGACCGGGGCTCGAAAACCGTCCGGGGTTCACCCAACGCCCCAATGTCCAGGATCGACACGATCAGTTAAACGACCGTCTGTCGAATCGCGGCGACAACATCAACGACCGGATGAGCAACCGACAGGATTGGGCTCAAGACCGGCACGATAACTGGAACAACTGGCATGACTACCATTATGGTTATCACGGAGCCTGGTATCACGGCGGCTGGCACGGTGCCTATGCGCCGGGGGCCCGCTGGAATTACTGGTGGAATAATTATCCCGCACTGACCGCATTTGGTGTGACAACATGGGCCGTCAATCGCGTCGGCTGGGCTTTCGGATATTCCGATTACTACAATCCCTATGTCGGCGATTCGACCTACATCGATAACAGCGTTTACGATTATTCGCAACCGCTGGTGATGACGCCCGATGAAACCTCGCTTGCGACGGACCCCAGCGATGCGGCTCCTCCCCCTTCCGTTCCACCGGAAAAACTTTCGAATTTCGATCAGTCGCGACAGCAGTTTTTTGCCGGCGATTACGACGCAGCATTGACATCGGTTAACGAGGCCCTCAAGGAACTCCCCAACGATTCCGTCATTCACGAGTTTCGTGCCTTGGTGTTGTTCGCGCTCAAGAAATATCAGGATTCGGCATCGACGCTGTATCCGGTTTTAAGCGTGGGGCCGGGCTTTGACTGGACGACGCTGATCGGGTTGTATCCCGACGTGAAAACGTATACCGGTCAATTGCGTGCTTTGGAGGATTACCGCGATCAGAATCCCGATGATTCTGCCGCGCGGTTCGTGCTGGCGTATCATTACATGACAGCAGGACAGCATGACGAGGCGATCGCCGAGTTGAAAAAGCTGCTCGAGCTCGTTCCCAACGATCATACATCAAAGCAGTTACTGCTCAGCCTCGATCCGGATGCTGAGGTTCCCAACCCCGCCAAACAGATCGAACCGCCAAAACCCGAAGATTCCGTTAAGGTCACCGATCTCTTTGGAACATGGACGGCTACACGCGATCAAGGGGTGTTTGAAATGACCCTGCAGGATGACAATAAGTATTCGTGGAAGTTCAACCAGAACGACAAGTCGAGTGAAGTCAACGGTGTGTGGAGCGTCGATGACAAAGGGGTGCTCGCGCTGGAAATGAACGACCAGGGCGTCATGTTGGCGCAAACAATATTGAAAGCCAACAACCTCGATTTTTATATGCTCGGTGACGACAAAGGTAGCGAACCGTTGCATTTCAAGAAGCAGTAACAACCACAGCGCGATAAAAAGTAACTGCCGGAAATCACTCAGGTCGCTTTTGAACAGCGGCCATGTGATTCCCGGCAGTTTTTTCGTTGGATGACATCACCGAGTCTGTTTAGAACTCGACGTTGTATCGCTCGGTCATTTGACGGCGAATATCGACCGTGGCGCTGTCAATCAATTGCCAGCCCTGTAGCTTGGTCGCTTGCCCACTGGCTCGCGCATCGGCTTTGGCGTTGTACTGGGCATTGATGTTTTCGGCGATGCCTACGCGGCTGTATCGATACGCCGCGCGGCCGTAGTTGTAACCATAGCCGTTGTAATAGTCGTTATTATAGTCTCCGGAATGTCGAGCCGCGATATCTCCCTGCATGCCTGTCATGCGGCGTGTTCCCGCCATCACCCGTAACGTGTCAGAAAGATTTTCGCCGTAATCGAGCAAATCTTTATCAACGTGCAAGATCGGCAGGTTGTCGATTTTAGAAGCGTATCGTTCATTCCATTTGGCATCTGAGGCATTCGATTTCTTCTGTTTGGGGCGCAGATCAGCGAGCAACGATTCGATCGAATGAAAATAAGCCTGTGAATTTGCTGCGACATCATCTTCCGTCGGTGTTTCGACGTCCTGCCCCTTCAAACTGCTGAATTTTGTCGATGGAATATCCATCAAGCTCAATATACGACGCATATTTTGCACCGATAAATCACCGCTGCAGATAATCGAATCCTCCACGACTTCGTATTTCCAGGTGTCGATACCCGGGAGTTCCATTTCGTTGTTTTCGAGCACGCCGAGCACGAATTCCTGTGCGACGTCATCGTTAAACGGCACGGTCCGATCGAATTGGATTTGCAATTTGGCGCTGATGTCGTTGCGAACGGTGATTTCCAGCACCGCGCCGCGCATGCTGGCGAAAAACGGAGTAAGCGATTCAGGATCGAGATTGTGTTTTTCGACGATGGGTGACTTTTCCAGCCGATCCATAAGCATGTGTTGCGGAATTGAATTGACAGTATCGAGTGCCATTACAATCTGCGGCCCCTTGGGTTCCATTTTCGTGACAGCTTCGAGGTATGGCGATAGTTGACCTTGGGCCCCCTCCTTTTTGTAACGGATGGCCCATTCTGCAATCGCCTTGCGGTTCGCCGGTGCCTGCATGCCGAGCAGATGCGGTTCGACTTCGATGAAATACGCGTCGCTTGGAACCCAGGCCGTTTTAACGCCTTCGATGACGTCTGTATAACCACCCTCGGCGCGGGCGAAGAGATTCATCGAGATGGGCTCTTTCATCCCCATCAACGCCACTGTTGCCGTGTGAGCGAAATTTCGCAATGGATCGACCTGAGAAGCAACAACGACTTTATCCGATTCAGGCGGCAGGTAGACCGGTCGATCGGCGTAGCTCTTGTTGAATCGTTCGTCCCATCCATTATCGATGGCAAACTTCGAAAGCAATGTGCGATCGACGTCGATCACCAGAATCGAATTTGTGACACGCGGCACATGGCCGAACAATTCCTTGAATTCACTGGCAACAGCGTTAGATGCTGTCACACACAAAACAACGACGAAGAGAGCAGACTTAAACATCAAAAACTCCTTGACGATTCAGAACACGGCAGATTGAAGCGAATCTACGAGGTCATTGAGAGATGATCATCCGATGCGATATTGAAGCACCGTCGAAACCTAACAATGCAATTGGCCGCCTAGGGGACTCGGAAAATCGCGAAAATATCGCGACAGGGATAATCTACGATTCTATTCACGAAAATCTCGAAACACAATCAAATGTTGCGTTTTTTCGATGATTGTTAACGACCCGCTGTCCGCACATCGGAACATCGCTGAATTCCGCCTCCATGGAATGAACATGGCCAATATGTCGGTACACGATCATCAATTCTCGGAATGTTCGACACAATCATCACATTACGACTGGTTGTATCGGTTCAACCAGGTTCTCTTGTTTCTTTTAGAAGCCTATCTTGTAGCGAGTTATGATGGATGCCATGATGATTAGAGGCGGGTAAATTACTGCCGGATGAATCGTCGACTTACCTCGCGTAACGACCGTTCGATAGAGAGGATTGCATCTCATCCAGGATGTCGAAGAGACGACCTCGGCTACTCCTCACGGAGCATGATGGATGAACTGGCTCAAATTTCTGAATTTGATGAACCGCTCCGCAGGGGAACCTCATCTGGCTCATATGACGTGGGCCCGGAAGGGTATGGGGCGATCGGTCTCTCGAACGCGGCATTTTCTGACCCGCCATCTCTGGATTCGCCCACTGATCGCGGTCGTGCTGCTGGCCATCGTCGGATTCGGCATGAGAACCGCCATCGAGCAGACGATGAAAGCCAACCTGCGGTCTGGGCTCAGATCACTTCGTGATCTCGAAACAGCCATGCTGTTGACATGGTTTGAGATGCAAGAATCGATCGCCGAATCGCAGGCTAACAACCTCGAACTCCGATTGCAGGTCTATTCGCTTCTGGATGACGAAGGGAGCGACGAACAGACCAAATCAGAAGCTCAAAAGCGAATCGAAAAACGACTGGGACCGGCGCTCACATCACACGATTTCGACCGATATCTGATTTTCGACAATGACCGCAAAATTGTCGCGGCCTCCGAACCGTCGCTCATCGGCCAAGAGAAGATCATACAGTACAATTCGTTCCTCGATAGTGTTTTCGAGGGGACACCAACCGTCAGTGCGCCGTTTCCCAGCGTTATCCCGCTCCCCGACAGTCGAGGCGAACTGCATGCGGGTAATCCGACGATGTACGTCTCGGCTCCGATTCGGGACGAGAATTTTCAGGTGATCGGGGCATTGGCGTTTCAAATTCGTCCCGAACGCGATTTCACTCGCATCCTGCAATTGGGCCGCGTCGGCAATTCGGGAGAAATGTACGCCTTTAATGCCGACGGTACGATGGTGTCGAACAGCCGATTCGACGATAAACTCATTATGATCGGGCTTATTCCCGACACCCCCGATTCGCAATCGTTGCTGAATCTACAAGTGCGCGACCCCGGTGTCGACATGACCGAGGGAAAACGCCCTGAACGTCGCCGGGCGGAACTTCCCTTAACGCGAATGGCTCAAGACGCAATCGCCGGAAATACGAATGAAGACCTTGAGGGATATCGCGACTATCGTGGTGTCTCAGTTGTCGGTGGCTGGACATGGCTGCCTAAGTATGGCATCGGCTTAGCCGTCGAAGTTGACGTTGCACAAGCCTATCGCCCTTTGACGATCATCCAGCGGACATTCTGGGGGATGTTCGCTCTGCTGGGCTTCTCTGCGATCGCGATTCTCATTTTCACGTCGGTCGTCGAACGTCTTAAACGAGAAGCACAAAAGGCGACAATCAAAGCGCAACAACTGGGACAATACACGCTCGAAGAAAAGTTAGGTTCGGGAGGAATGGGTGTGGTCTACAAGGCGTACCATGCCATGCTCAGGCGTCCCACAGCCGTGAAGATGCTCGATGTCGATCTCGTCAACGACGATTCGATTGCCCGCTTCGAACGCGAAGTGCAGATTACCTGCAAGCTCAATAATCCGAACACCATCGCGATCTACGATTACGGTAGAACTCCCGAGGGAGTCTTCTACTACGCCATGGAATATCTCGACGGTATCGATTTGCAGACTCTCGTCGAGAGATACGGTCCTCAACCCGAATCGCGCGTGATCCATCTGTTGTTGCAAATCTGCGACTCTCTGTACGAAGCCCATTCTCTCGGCCTCGTTCATCGAGATATTAAACCGGCAAATATCATGCTCAATCGCCGTGGGGGTGCGCCCGATGTCGTAAAAGTGCTTGATTTCGGATTGGTCAAGGCGGTTGACGATGTGAAGCAAGTCAAACTGACGTCGGCCAATTCGTTGACCGGCACACCATTATATATGTCACCCGAAGCGATACGCTCTCCCGACACCGTCGATGGCCGCAGCGATCTCTACGCGGTGGGGGCGGTAGGATTCTACCTGCTGACGGGACGTGCGGTGTTTCAATCGACGAATATTGTGGAAATGTGCAACATGCATCTGACGGCGACGCCCGAGGCCCCTTCCAAATTCACCAATCAGCCGGTCTCTCCCGAACTCGAACATGCACTGATGGTCTGCCTGGAAAAATCAATCTCGAAGCGCCCGCAAACGGCGCGCGACCTGGCTGCACTGTTGAAGCGATCGCCTCAGGCCGACATTTGGTCGTTCGAACAGGCCGAGGCATGGTGGAGCCGGCACGAGCGCGAACAACACATCTCATCGCCCAAGCAGGAATCATCAACGGAACAGCCATCTCCACTGAGAACAGGCGACCCTCTGGACCGCACCGTGATCGGTGACGATCAAACGACGTAACCTCGTCGTTTTGCTGTTCTCATTCGACGTCGATCTGCGACGACGAGGACCGGTTCCATTTGCTGCTGTCTTGCTGAATCAGGACGGAACCGGCAAGGCGTACAGTTATCGTTACATCCGACAAAGTCCGTAAGATCGTCAAAATGACTATACCCTAACATACGTAACGGTCGATGTATGAAGAGGAATGCCATTGTCCCGATGGCGATCTCGTCTTCGTAAATACGTGTGTCTGGGGAAGTGATGAGTCGTTTGAGAGTTATTTTTATCGTCATTTGTCTGGTGTCGCAGACCCAAACGTACTCTCAGGCGCAAGTGGTTGAACCACTTACACATCTACAACCAACCGTTCGCGAAAGTAAACCGACATCGAGTGACCGCCCCTTGGGATTCTCACTGGAATCTTTCATGGGACATTCGGACGTTGTGTACTCGTCTCACGAATTCTCGCTGAATCAAACGGCAGACCCTGCTGATGTGAGACCAGGTGATTTATCTTTTGAACCACCCCAGGCGGAGTTTTGTCAGACCTGTGAAATCAATCCGTGTGACCAGGTCTGGGTGAAGCTCATCCCCTATATCTGGGCAACGCAGGTCAATGGAAACCTGACCGTCAATGGCCTGACCGCTCCGCTGAACCTCGATCTGTACGACCTCTGGAAGTTGTTGGAAGATGGCGAGGTGCGTGGCGGATTTATGGGACATCTTGAATTCGGACGGGATGACTGGGCCATTTTCATTAACGGCGACATCATCAGTATGGATCCCTCTGTGAGTTCACGCCGGGCGACACTCGAAACAGGGTTGACGACAACCATTCTTGAACTGGGAGGGGCCGTCGATATCATCACGGCCAATGAACTCGACCCACAGAACTCCCCCTTTCGCGTTCAATGGCTCGGTGGCGTTCGTTATCTTGCCATGGACGTTTCCGCTATTCTGTCGCTGCCGAATGTCAATCCCGTGGCGCAGGCCGTACAGGGGGAACAGTGGGTCGATCTCTTTACCGGTGCCCGCATCCTGGCGCAAATCAAACCGGGTGTGAACGCCGTCGTTCGAGGTGACTGGGGAGGATTCGGCATTGGGTCGTCTTCGAACAAGTCGTGGAATCTCGTGACAGCCACCACATTCGACCTGGGGTATTCCGCAAACCTGCTGATTGGTTATCGCTGGTTTGACGTCGACCAAAGCCTGCACGGCGGCACTGGTGCTCCTCAAGGCTTCGGCGTAGACGCCATGATCCACGGGCCACTCGCCGGATTAGAGTTTCAGTACTAATGCCACGTAAGAACGTGCTTAGCGGTTCTTGCGAAAATGTCGTGGCATTGTGTGCGAATCTTCACCGCTGCTCCCTACGGGCCTATCTTGTGATTGCATTTCTGAAGATCACTAGGAATCTCTTAATTCGTCCGAAACCGTCTTCAAATATTCACACGAGAAGCCCATAATGTTGAGTGATACGGCGTTACCGAATCGATGACAAATCTCTTGGGCGACGTCGTTTCAATTTGACAAGCTCAACATTCGGCTGCACGTCACATCGAATGCAATGCCTGATGCGGTTCGTTCGCAACGATCTTGTCACACGTCCATTGCAGGCCGCTTATCCTTCGTCATTTCTACCACACCGGCAACCTCATGAAGAACATGTTATTACCCTTCGTTATAGGGATCATCGCCTTTGGAGTGACGTTCTCGTTCACGCGGTATTCCAAAACGATTACAACCGAATCAAAGACAGATGCACCTGCTGGAATGGTTTGGATACCGGGGGGTGAATTTCTTATGGGAACGGAGTCGGATCTCGGTTGGACCGATGAAAAACCAGCGCATCGTGTCAGCGTCAACGGATTCTGGATGGACGAAACCGAAGTCACGAATGCTCAGTTTCGTCAATTTGTCGACGCCACGGGCTATGTGACAACGGCAGAGCGACCGCCCGATGTTGAAGAGATCATGAGTCAGCTTCCTCCGGGAACACCCCCTCCCTCAGACGAAAGCCTTGTTCCCGGGTCGTTGGTTTTTGTTTCGACCTCAGGTCCGGTCCCTCTCGACGACGTCTCGCAATGGTGGAAATGGACCCCCGGAGCAAACTGGAAGCATCCGGAAGGACCGGAGAGTACGATCGAAGGTAAGGAGGATCATCCCGTAGTGCATGTTTCGTGGGACGACGCCGTTGCTTATGCAAACTGGGCGGGAAAACGGCTTCCCACCGAAGCCGAGTGGGAATTCGCTGCTCGCGGAGGTCTCGTCAACCAACCTTATGTGTGGGGAGATATCGTTCCGAGCAATACCGATATTTTTGCGAACCTATGGCAGGGGGAATTTCCTTTTCAGAACACACTTCAAGATGGATACGAGAGGACGTCTCCGGTCAAGCAGTTCGCGCCGAACGACTTTCAACTTTATGATATGGCGGGTAACGTGTGGGAATGGTGCAGCGATCGGTATGACGCTAGACTTTATCAATCACGCATCAGTGATCACGTCACGGTCAATCCATCCGGTCCGTCAAAAAGTTTCGACCCTCGCCAGCCATGAGGAGAATCTCGTGTGCAAAAAGGAGGTTCATTTCTGTGTAACGACAACTATTGTTCTCGTTATCGCCCCAGTGCACGGCATGGTTGTTCTCCCGATACCGGCATGTCGCATGTCGGCTTTCGGTGCGTACGATCCATTCCCCTTCCAGCGGGATGATTTCGACAAACTGAGATCTTCAACAAGGAGAAATAAATGTCTAAACGATTCGTCTCCCAATTCACCACCTTCTTCTCGATTGGTATCGGGGTGCTGCTGGGTTATTCAGCGGCGTCGGGTGCTTTCAACCCGATCAACTGGGTTCAGGCGGGAAAGATCGACCCCTCGCCACTTACTGCTCCGTCGGTTGTGAATACGTCAACCGACTGTCCGGCAGGTTGCTCGACGCTGAACAAGAGCGAAATGCTGGCCCTCGCTGCCCACAATTTGAATGTTTCCGCCAAGGCACAGAAGTCGGGCAAAAAGCCGAACATCTGCATTATCTGGGGAGATGACGTCGGCCAATCGAATATCAGTGCTTACTCGCATGGATTAATGGGCTATCACACACCCAATATCGACAGCGTGGCTCGCGACGGGATGATGTTTACCGACTACTACGCAGAACAAAGCTGCACCGCCGGCCGCGCATCGTTCATTACCGGTCAGCACGGCTTGCGCACCGGTTTGACGAAGGTCGGCCTGCCGGGGGCCACACTCGGATTGCAGAAAGAAGATCCGACGATCGCCGAGTTGCTCAAACCGCTCGGTTATGCAACGGCCCAAATCGGAAAAAATCACCTGGGTGATCGAAATGCGTTTCTCCCCACGGTCCACGGCTTTGACGAATTCTACGGTAACCTGTATCACCTGAATGCCGAAGAAGAACCGGAACTACCCGATTATCCTAAAAATCCTTCGTTCCATGAAAAATACGGGCCGCGCGGGGTGCTCGACTGCGTGGCGACCGATGTCGATGATGAAACCGTCGATCCTCGGTTTGGCAAAGTTGGCAAACAGAAGATCAAAGACACCGGCCCGCTGACCAAGAAGCGAATGGAAACGATCGACGACGATATCGCCGATCGCGCCGCCGACTTCATCCATCGCCAGGCGAAAGCCGAAAAGCCATTTTTTGTGTGGGTTAACTTCACTCACATGCATTTCCGTACGCACACCAAACCTGAGAGTATCGGACAAGCAGGCCGCTGGCAAAGCCCCTATCACGATACCGTGATCGATCACGACAAGAATGTCGGTACGGTTCTCAAGGCTCTCGATGACGCCGGCGTCGCCGACAATACATTCGTGATGTATTCGACCGACAACGGCCCGCATATGAATACCTGGCCCGATGGAGCCATGACTCCCTTCCGCAACGAAAAGAATTCGAACTGGGAAGGGGCCTACCGCGTGCCTTGCATGGTCCGCTGGCCCGGCAAGATCAAACCAGGGAGCGTCTCGAACGAAATCATCGGCCATCACGACTGGCTGCCGACCCTCCTGGCGATCGCCGGTGAAGACAACGTGACCGAGAAATTGTTGAAAGGCTACAAGATCGGTGACGAAACCTATAAGGTTCATCTCGATGGCTTCAACCTCGTCCCTTATCTCACAGGGGAGACCGATAAAAGCCCGCGCGAATCGTTTATCTATTGCAACGACGACCAGCAGGTGACCGGTTTACGATTCGACAACTGGAAAATCGCCTTCATGGAACAGCGTGCCCGGGGAACGCTGCTGGTCTGGGCCGAGCCGTTCACCACGTTGCGTGTACCGAAGATTTTCAATCTGAGGACCGACCCGTACGAGCGTGCGGATGTGACGTCGAATACGTATTACGATTGGATACTCGATCACGTTTTCCTGCTCGTTCCCGCACAAGATTATGTCGGTCAATTCCTGATGACGTTCAAGGAATTCCCGCAGCGCCAAAAGGCCGCGAGCTTCAATCTGGATGAAGTGATGGAGAAGCTCAAAGAAAGCGGCGGTAGCCACTAACTCCATTGCCGAACC
>JAQCEJ010000076.1 GCA_027618475.1 Planctomycetota bacterium
GGGTTTACCGGTACTGCATTAATGGCGATGCTTGCTCAGGATGGTTTCTTTTCGCGCATCGGCCATGCATCGGAATCATCGTCCATCAAAAAGCCGCATTTCGATATGCCGGCGAAGAGCGTGATCTTTTTGATGATGAACGGCGCGCCGAGCCAGGTCGATACGTTCGACTATAAACCTGCACTGCAAAAATACGCCGGGCAGCCGTTGCCCGAGGGGAAGAAGTACATCAACTCGGGGGGGCGGAAGGTCGGTTTTCTCACGCCGGAATTTCGGCCGTTTCGTCCCGGCGGCGAGAGCGGGCTGATGATCTCCGATTATTTTCCCAACGTCCGCAAGCATGCCGATAAGCTGGCGATCATCAATTCGTGCCATACCGACAGCCATGCTCATGGGTCGGCTCTTGTCGCGATGAACACCGGCAAGACGTTCATCGGCCGGCCGTCGCTGGGAAGCTGGTCGGTGTATGGCCTCGGGACCGAAAATCAGGACTTGCCCGGTTACGTCGTGATGCTCGACAAACGAGGGGGGCCGATCAGCGGACAACCGAACTGGTCGAGCGGTTTCATGTCGGCAGCGTATCAGGGAACGCTTTTCCGACCGACGGGAAATCCGATTCTCGATCTCGAAGGCCCCGAGCATCTCGACCGCAAAACGCAGCGCGAGCAACTCGATCTGCTGGCGAAACTCAATCAGCAACACCTCGACAGTCGCAAAGGGGGTGACGTCCTCGCGGCGAGAATCAATTCGTACGAACTCGCCTTCCGCATGCAATCGTCGGCTCCGGAAGCGGTCGATCTCTCGCAAGAGACCGAGCAGACGCAAAACGCGTACGGCGTCGGGCAACAACCAACCGATGAATTCGGCCGTAACTGTCTGATCGCCCGAAGGCTGGTCGAACGGGGCGTGCGGTTCGTGCAACTCTATTCCGGTGGAGGCCATCTCGAAGATACGTGGGATGCCCACGAGAGCATCGAAAAAAATCACGGCAAACATGGGGCCGAAGTCGATCAGCCGATTGCGGCGCTGCTGGATGATCTCGATCAGCGAGGTTTGCTGGAATCGACTCTGGTCATCTGGGGGGGCGAATTCGGACGGATGCCGTTCAGTGAAGGACAGAATCTGCCGGGGCGAAATCACAATCCGTACGGATTTTCGATGTGGCTCGCCGGAGCTGGCGTGAAAGGGGGTCTGCGGTACGGCTCAACCGACGATTTCGGGTTTGAAGCGGTCGAGAACAAGGCCCATCTGCACGACATCCACGCCACGATCTTACATCTGATGGGAATTGACCACGAACTGTTGACATATTTCCACCAGGGACGTGAAGAGCGGCTGACGGATGTGGCGGGGGTGGTGATTCGAGATGTGCTGGCTTGAATGTCGAATGTCGAAGGAGAAAAGCATCCTTTCGTGTCCATCGGGGCTGTCAGCAAAGGCTTGGGAATTCGGATTTCGGACTTCGTCATTGATTCGTCATTCGGATTTCGACATTCGCTATTAAATTCCCCCCAATTGCCGCTGACATGATCGGTGTAACCTGCTATCACTCCCGTTCTTGGGGTGGGATTCGCCGTCGGTATGGCACCCTCACCCCGGTCCTTTCCCGGAGGGAGAGGGAGTTAATCAAACGCAGGGAGGCATTATGGGGGTTCCCCTTTCGCAGATGTGGACGGTCGCTTCGTACGTGCTGGGCAAACGTTTGCGCGGCGTGAAGCGGTATCCCCTCGTGCTGATGCTCGAACCGCTCTTTCGCTGCAATCTGGCGTGTGCCGGTTGCGGGAAGATTCAATATCCGGCCGAAATCCTGCGAAAGAATCTTTCCCCCCAAGCCTGTTTTCGCGCGGTGGAAGAATGCGGCGCGCCGATAGTTTCCATCCCCGGTGGAGAACCGCTGCTCCATCCGCAAATCGATGAAATCGTCGCCGGTCTCGTCGCCCGCAAGAAGTACATTTATCTTTGCACAAATGCGCTGCTGCTCGAAAAGCATTTGCATCGATTCACGCCGTCGAAGTATTTGTCGTTTTCGGTGCATCTCGACGGATACGGTGACGACCACGATCAGGCTGTCTGTCGCGAGGGAGTCTACGACGTCGCCGTCAGCGCGATTCGTGCGGCGGTGAAGCGAGGATTTCGCGTCACCACAAATTCGACATTTTTCGACGGCAGCGAACCCGAACGGGTGCAGAAGATGTTCGACGAAATGAGCGACATCGGCGTCGAAGGGATGATGATTTCACCCGGTTATCAATACGAACGGGCTCCCGATCAAGATCATTTCTTAACGCGCCAGCAGACAACCTCGCTGTTTCGCCGTTTACTGACTAACCCGAAGCGAACGTGGAAGTTCAATCATTCCCCGCTGTATCTGGCGTTTTTACAGGGGGGGTGGGATCTCGAATGCACTCCCTGGGGGAACCCGACGTACAACGTCTTCGGCTGGCAAAAGCCGTGTTATCTCTTGCAGGAAGGTCACGTCGACACATTTCAGGAACTCATCGATACGACAAACTGGGAATCGTACGGCCGCGCGAGTGGGAATTCCAAATGCGGCGACTGCATGGTTCACTCGGGTCATGAAGCGAGTGCGGTCGTCGAAACATTCGGATCGTTGAAAGGACTCGTGAGCACGGCGTTTTTCACAGTGGCCGGTGTCGCCGGAATGAATCGCTGGTTGAATCGTCGTACGCCGGAGTCCGATCGTCCGCTGGACCGTGTTCGACCTCAGAGTGCTTTGTTGCCGGTGTTGTCAGATCGGGTACGCGCTTCTGAAGGCGTCTCCTCATCGTATGCTGCCTGTGCTTCGAATCGCACCGAGCCGGTGGAATCCGACACGGAGTCGGACAACTCGAAATTCTCGCTCCCTGTGATTTCGTCACCCGCCGCATAAGCGTTACCGATTTGGGGTTCTTCGTCTGATGATCGCCTGAGTGCCGCTGACGGTTGCGATCGGCAAACCGCATTCTGAGTTCACCTGTGCCGATTTTAACGATCGGCCTCTCTTTACCGTCGGAAGCGACTGAAACATTCGCGGAAAATCTGCGTTTCAACACCTCCACCGAACCGAGTGACCTATGGTTTCAGAGTGGGGACGTTGTATTCAGACAACATTCCCGCCGCAGTGAACGGTTTTGGCAACACACGCCTGTCACCGACGGGGACGAAGTCCGCGCGGTCCGACGATTTCGAACGTATCAGGTTTCATGAGACGAGCACCACACATCGCGTTCAGTCTGTTTCTGCTGGTGAATGCTACGTTATTCATTCGCCCGGCTGAACTCGTGGCTGCGCTCGCACCACTGCCGATATACGAAGTCTTGATCATCGGCAGCTTTTTGTTTTCGGCAGCCGCGATTCGCGAACGCTTTCGTTGGGAAACACTCAAACGACAGCCAATCAGCCTGTGTGCGGTCGGTTTACTGGTGGCAATCGTGTTGTCGCATCTGCTGCATTTCTATATGTACGGCGTACGGACTTCGACAGTCGATTTTGCCAAGACGCTGATCTATTACGCCCTCTTCG
Source organism: Planctomycetota bacterium (assembly GCA_027618475.1). Taxonomy (GTDB): domain Bacteria; phylum Planctomycetota; class Planctomycetia; order Planctomycetales; family Planctomycetaceae; genus JAQCEJ01. The sequence continues at coordinate 3,523 of JAQCEJ010000076.1, forward strand.
TCACATTGATCGATTCGCCGCAACGCTTGAAGACGTTGTTGAAGACGGTCGCGTTTTGTGCCTCGGCGATGGTGGCGCTATGCGTCGTCGATTATCTCGGCATTTTTGATTTTCAATTCATTGAGCATGTGTCCGATCGCGACGGAACGACCTTGACGGGGGACGTCAATAAAGTCTTCCGCATGCGCGGGACCGGTATTTTTCAAGACCCCAACGACATTTCGATTCTGATTGTCATCACCAGTATCTTGTGCCTGTATTTTATGCTCGAATCGGGTCGATCGATTCTCGTGCGTTCGGCGTGGGCTTTTCCGCTGATCTGGCTGATGACCGGTTTGCTTTGCACGCGATCGCGTGGCGGGCTGTTAGCGCTCGCCGGTGCCATCTTCGCCGCCCTCGTCAATCGCTACGGCCGAAAAATGGGAATCACGGCCGCCGTGTGCGGTGTGCTGTTGTTGCCGCTCGTAGCCGGGCGACAGGGTGATATCGACTTCGAAGAGGGAACCGGTCAAGAACGAATTCAACTCTGGCGCGAAGGTTTTCAAGCCATCAAATCGACCGATATCGTCTTCGGGATCGGTCACAACATGTATAAAGATCTCGCCGGGCTTGTCGCTCACAATTCGTTTGTGCATGCGTATGTCGAACTCGGCGTGTTCGGCGGGACATTGTTCTTCGGCTGTTATTTTTTCGCCTTCTGGGGGCTGTATCGCCTCAGTCAGTTGCCTCACTCGCATCTGCATCCGGAGCTGAGGAGGCTTCGACCTTATATCGCTGCGGTGCTGACCGGCTGGAGCGTCGGATTGTTGTCGTTATCGCGTTGTTACGTCGTTCCGACGTATCTGGTTCTGGGACTCTCGGCGGCGTATCTCGATCTGGTCGGTCGGCAACTTCATCCGGCCCGTCCGCTGGTCTGGTGGGATAAACGCCATGTCTTGAAACTGACGACCACCAGTGCCGGATTTTTCGTCAGCCTGTTCATATTCGTGCTCATCTTCGCCAATTAATTATCGGCATAAAGCAATAACATGAGTTTGACACGTTCGCTTCGTCTGAATCTGTTTTCGAGCTGGCTCAATCACGCCGTCGGACTGGCCATCGGCGTGGTGCTGATGCCGTACGTGCTGCATACGTTAGGAAACGAGCAATACGGCACATGGATTTTCATCAGCTCGGTGGCGGGATATTCGGGCCTGATGTACCTCGGATTTGGCGAGACGATCAGCCGGTTTGTGGCAACGTCGTACGCCGTTCGTGACTGGGGGCGTGTGAATCAGGTCGTCAGTGCGATCTGGGTGATCTACCTGCTGATGGGAGCGGTCGCCATCGGCGTCAGTGCAATTCTGGCCTGGTTTGCGCCTCAGCTCTACGACTGGGGAACTGTCCCGCCGCTTGAGATTCAGGCCGTGATTCTGGTTCTGGGCTTGAATGTGGCGTTTGCGTTAGTTGGCAGCGTGTATGGCGGGGTGCTGATGGGAATTCAGCGATTCGACGTCGAACGCAGCATCGTCATGATCGCCGGCATCATTCGTTTGATCGCGACTTATGCACTCTTGCAGTCGTCGTGGGGCCTGCTGACGATGGCATTGATTCATTTAGGCATTACCTTTTGTGAAAACGTCGCGAGTTATTTCGCCGCTTACAAACTGGTGCCGACGTTGAGGGTGCGACTCAGCGTTGCTCGATGGCATATCCTTAAGGAATGTTCGTCATTCAGTCTGTATGCCTTCATCGATTCCATCTCCGCTCAGGTGATCGATGCGACCGACAGCGTTGTGATCGGTCTGTTTCTCGGGGCCGAAGCGATCGTGCCGTACTATATCGCCCTGCGGATCTGTCACTTTATCAGCCGGCCGATTCAATATATCGGACTCGTTTCAATTCCTCGTGCGGGGGAACTTCACGTCGGTTCCGAAGCCCGGCATCTGCATCGGCTGGTGTTTAAGGGAGCCGGTCTCGCGTTTTTGCTGACATCGAGTTGCCTGTTGGGATCCGCCTATTTCGGGAGCGCGCTGATTTCGACCTGGGTGGGAAGCGGATACGAACAGAGTTATCTCATTCTCATGATCCTGCTCAGTTCGCGAGTCATCGCCCTTACGGTCGGGGTCTTGCGCAGCGTGCTGTTCGGTATCGGTCAGATGAAGGTCGCGTCGCTGATCTATCTCGCCGAGGGGGTGGCGAACATTACCTGCAGTCTGATTCTGATTCAATTCTGGGGCATTCTGGGAGTCGCCATCGGCACGGCGGTTCCGGTTCTCGTGATCGAACTGGGAATTCTGCTGCCGTTCGCTCTCAAGAAAATTGGAATTTCCCGCGGCCAGTTTCTGACGGAAGGCCTCGCCCCGCAATTGATTCCCGTGCTTGTCTTGTGGGCGTATTGCATCGCGTTCACGTCATTCTTTCCTTTCGCGCAAGGCTGGTTCGCACTCGTCGTCGTTGCTCTGGGAGCGGGACTGACTCTGGCAGGCACCTTGTTCGGCCGCCATGTTCTGTCACGGCGAAACCTCACTTACTCGCCGACCGGAACCTGAATGCATCCGCACCTTGTGATAAATACTCTTGAAATCAACTTCCTCCCAAAGGTTGTCATGAAGACCCTGACCTGCCGCGAAATCACCGATTTGCAGACAGGCGATCCGTTGTGGACGCAATGGAAAATATTGCAGACGCGCGTTGCTTCCGAATTGTCGATCTTCGGCCCAGAGTGGTTCTCGATCTGGAATCAAACGCATGGTGCCACCGGTCGTTGGTCGGGAAGGCTGCGGCTGCTCACCGTAACCGATGCCAATGGAATGCTTCGGGGGCTGACGGTGCTGTCTGAACAAAAACATGCGGGAATCGGTATTAAAGCCAGTGCCGGTTACTTTCAACCGTGGCGCGGCATTCTTGCCGACCTCGAATTTGAAAGCGAAGTCGGACAGGCCATCGGAGAGTTCGTTGCCCGTGGAAAATGGCTGCTGTGCCAGATCGGTCCCTTTCGGCAGTCCTCCGTCGCAACACAATCATTTATCGCGTCGCTGAAATCTCACAATGCGGCCGTCGTCACGAAAAGTTCAGCTCAATTAGCAGTTTGTCATTCGCCCGATACGTGGGACGCATACAAGAAAGACATTCTCGGAGGAAAGTTTTTCAGAAAAACCGGAAATTACGAACGACGAATGAATCGCGAAGGGCGCACCGAGATCGAACATCTCCGCAGACCGAACCGAGAACAGACGAAAAAACTGATTGACGACCTTTCGCACATCGAACAGCACAGTTGGTTGATGACATCAAAGCGAGGCAAGACGCGATTCACGAAACCGGTCGCGCAACGCTTCTGGAGTCGACTGATCGACGACGTCTTGTCACCTCAAGATCAGATTGATGCGTGGGTCATTCATTTCGACGGTCGTCCCGTCAGCTTCTGTCTGACGCTGACCTCGTTACCAGCACGGTATGTCATTGCCAATCAGTTCGACGAGCAAGTGGCTGAATATCGCACCGGATCGACCCTTTATCGAATGATGGTAGAAGAAGGGATCGAACGGGGCGTACGCACGTTCGACTTTGGGGACGGCGGCATCGAGTACAAAAAACTCTGGGGTGCGGAATATGTCGATACGGTCGACACGCTGCTGGTGGCTTCGCATCCGCTGACATCGCGGATCTTGCCGCTCGCGTACTCCGCGCGACAATGGTTGCAGTCCCGCCGTTCGTTGAAATCGTACGGGGGCATCGCATCAGAAACGATCAAACCGCAACCGAATGCTTTAACGGCGTCGACATTCGGTACGGAGTCAACCGAGTTGTCGCGTCCCACGATTGAGGACTCCCTGCTGGAATCCGCGAACGAACTGATCGAACTCTGCCATTCCGTCAGAGAGCAATCGTCCCGCATCGCCGAGAAATGTGCTTCCGGAAAATAATTTTTAGTGTATTCACCTATGACACAGACTTTCACTCCACAGCCCGATCTCATTACCGTCAGCACTGAGGGTGCGTGTTCCGGCACACGACGACTGCGTGTCTGCCATGTCAGCCTGACATTGTGTACCGGCGGGCTCGAACGATTGCTCGTCGACTTTGCCCGTTTTCATGATCGCGAACGTTACGATCTTCACTTTGTCGTCCTGCAGGAACAAGGACAACCGGCGGACGACATTCGCAATCTTGGCTGCGACGTCTCGTCGCTGCCGTTGCAACAGATGGAGCGGCGCGAGCGATTTCGAAAAATGACGGCGTTGTTGAGAACGCTCGAACCCGACGTACTGCATACGCACAACGCTTTTCCACACTGGTACGGCAGCATCGCCGGAAAATGGAGCGGCGTTCCCGTTATCGTGCATTCGCGTCATGGACGTCGGTTCGGCCAGACCTGGAAGGAACGTCTGCAATTTGCAATCGCCAGCCGGTTGAGCGATCGCGTCGTCGCCGTATCCGATGACACGATGAAAATGTGCCGCGACGTCGGACATCTCACTCCACAAAAAGTCGGCCGCATCTGGAACGGTATCGATCCGCAGCGGTTTGCGTTTCGCGGTCCCAGTGGTCGCCCTGTCGGCATTTCGGTCGGTCGGCTGTCGGCCGAGAAGGACTTTCCGACGCTGCTTCGCGCCGTTTCGATCGTTCACAACGCCTTGCCGGAATTCCAGTTTCTACTCGTCGGTGACGGCCCCGAGCGCACCTCCCTGCAAGCGCTGTCGCGCGAACTCGAACTGGAGAATTGCGTTCAATTTCTCGGCGAACGACGCGACGTTCCCGAATTGTTGTCGCACGCTTCGGTTTACGCGGGCTCGTCGTTGACCGAAGGGATATCGCTTACTCTGCTCGAGGCCATGGCGGTCGGGTTACCGATCGTTGCTACGCGCGTCGGTGGAAACCCAGAAATTGTCGTCCCCGGAGAAACCGGAGAACTCGTCGATGTCGGGGATGTCGATGCCCTCGCACGAGAGATTCTCGCACTCTGTTCGAATCCGTGGCAAGCCGAGCAATACGGTCGTCAGGGACGCCGGCGAGTGGAAGCCCATTTCAGCATTCAGGGTATGGTTCGGCAATACGAAACACTTTACCGCGAACTTTACCAGGCGAAGCGGACGTAGACTTCGCCGGCAATCAGACTATGCAACCCTATTTTTACAAACACAGACACGAACTATGACTGCACTTCTTACACAATCGACCATTACGCCTACCACATCATCGTGCGACGATTGCATAGAAACGGTGACGCTCGAATACGGCGAGTCGCTCCGTTTTTCTCCCGCGTGGCCGATACTGCAACGGGCATATTTTAACGACACGCAGGCGACGTTCGACCAGATGCCCGAGTACATCGAAACCGTACTCACCGCGACGTCGGAATGGAAAGACCGTCCCGCCGTCATCGTTTATCGAGAGTCGACGACAGAGGGGCCGATCGCCGCGATCTTTATTCCGAAGAACGTTTCGACGAAGAAAATTCCCGCGTTTGGTCTGAACTGCACACTTCGCGGCTATCGACTGGTCGGCAATCGTCTGCTGGGAGTGTCGCATGATGCATCGGCGGCCGATCAACTCGTCGCCACAGCACTCGAACAGCTCGCGAAACGGCGCTCGCAGATGGTGTTGATCGAAGACCTCGACGTCGAATCGCCGTTGTCGCAGTACGTAAATTCTCATCTGCCGCAATCGTGGCACCAATTCGCGCCGCGCGGCTGGCAGACGCGGCATCGACTGCATTTCCCATCCACTTCGCGCCAATCGTATTGGGACAAATTCTCATCAAAGACCCGCAATACCTTCCGGCGCGGGAATAAGAAGATCGGTAACATCCGCATCGCGCGTGTCACGGAACCATCCGGTGTCGTCGATTTTCTGCGCGACGCGCACCGCGTCTCACTCGAAACGTGGCAGTCACAAACACTGGGATTGCGCATCAAGAACGACGAACGCGAACTGACAACCTTCGGTGCCATGGCAACGATGGGTGCCTTTCGCTCGTATTTGCTCTATCGAGAGGAACAACCGATCGCTTTCGTGATGGGAACACAAAGTCACGGCACCTTTCTTATGAACGAACTGGGATACGATCAGGCCTATTCTCGATATTCGCCGGGTCAGGTTTTGCTGGTACACATTCTCGACGATCTGATCGATGACCCCGAGATCTCGCAACTCGACTTCGGTTTCGGCCACGCCGGATATAAAGAAATCTTCGGTACCCATCTCTCACGCAGTGCCGACATCTGGCTGATGCCCGAGAACTGGACGACGACGCTGGTTCGCATGTGGGGGGGAACAAGCCAGTGGCTCTCCCGTTCCATTAAGTCGGTCGCCAATCAAATCGGTGTGACCTCCCGGCTGAGAAAAGCCCTGCGACGGTTGAAATCGCACGTCTGTCAGCCGGCAACGGTATCGAAACAGGACAAAACAACGGTTGCCCAGGCGAGCGAACCGACTGCTGCACCCGTGGCCGCCGATTGAAAATATTATAAATACGACACAGGGAATCTCGTCGATGAAAAACAACTCACACGCGTTGCGGCTGCTGTTCTTCAGCAATGCCTTTCCTAATCCCATAGCGCCGAATAAAGGGATATTTAATCGCGGACTGATCCGCGCATTGGCAGCGGAGCATCCTCTTCGCGTCGTCAGTCCGATTTCATGGTGGGATGAATTCGTCGCCCGACGGCGACACAAGAAACGCGTTAACCGCCGTCATATTCAACTCGTCGACGGAGTGCGTACCTCCTATCCGCGATTTTATTATCCGCCGAAAACGCTTCGTTCGCATTACGATCTGTTTCTGAACTGGTCGACGCGCACCGAACTCGAACAGGTCATCGCGCAGTTTCGACCGCAGGCGATTCTATCGTACTGGACCCATCCCGATGGAACGGTCGCCGTCGAAACCGCACGTCGGCATCATATTCCCTCCATTGTGATGGTCGGCGGTAGCGATGTTCTCATTCTGGCCGAGAATGCTTCGCGGCGGCGCGTGATTATGTCGACGCTTCAACAAGCCGATGCCGTCATTGCGGTGAGCGACGACATCTCACAAAAGCTGCAGGACCAGGGGATCTCCCCCGATCGATTGCACGTCGTCAAACGGGGCGTCGATTCGCACGTCTTTCACCCGGCACCGATGAATGACGCTCGCCGGCAACTCGGTGTACCGTTTGATGTTCCTCTTCTTGTGACGGTCGGACGCCTCGTTTCCGTCAAAGGATTAAGCGATCTGCTGACAGCGGCCCATCTGTTACATCAACGCGGCGTCGTGCCGAAGATTTCGATTATCGGCGATGGTCCGTTGCGGCAAGAGCTGGAACGACAACGCGATCGGCTGGGTCTCGCCGATGTCGTTCAGTTCGTGGGAGCACAGAATCAGGAACAGCTCGCAAACTGGTATCGTGCCGCCAACTACGTCATTCATCCGAGTCTGTCGGAAGGAATTCCGAACGTGCTGCTCGAAGCGATGCAGTGCGGTTCGCGGTTTATTGCGAGCCAGGTGGGAGGTATCCCCGAAATCGCCGATCCGAATTTCGATCGACTCGTCCCGGCGGGTGATCCGACGGCTTTGGCGAATGCGATCGAAGAGCAGCTGCAGATTCCTCTCTATCCGGGAGAGCGATGGTTTCACCCGCAGACATGGGAACATTCCGCTGATCAGATTGTATCGATTATCCGGCAATGCGGTTTGGACAGAACCAGACTTCACACGACAACATCCGATTCTGTGACCCATACTATAGAAGCCGATGAGTCGGAGCGAATGACGCTTCAACCGGCATCTGCAATCTAGGCGTTACGCTCAGAACACAAGGCCTCGCAACGTGAAACGATTTCTAAAACAGTTGGCCAAATCGATGATGGCCGAAGTGGTTCCGACATCGAAGCTGATCGTCGGCGGGCCGCGCACCTTGCCGCGTCTTGCTGCGGACGGGTCGACAAACGGCCGATCACCGAATTCGGTAGCACTGACCTTCGACGATGGACCGCATCCCGAATGGACTCCGCGACTGCTCGATACCTTGCAGGAAAATCAACTGCGGGGGACGTTTTTCGTCGTGGGAGAACGGGCCGAACGCCATCCCGAACTCATCCGCCGTATCGTCGCCGAAGGTCACACGCTGGGCAATCATTCATATACACATGCCGAGGCGATGATCTGGAACGATGACCGATTTCTCGCCGAAGTGAAGCAGACCCGCCTATTGCTCGAGGAGATGACCGGTACACCCTGTCGATACGTTCGCCCGCCAAAAGGGGTCGTCACCGTTCGACGGCTTCGAGAATTGTGGAACGACGATCAATGCGTCGTACTGTGGAACGTCAATCCGACAGATTTCAAGATTCAGAATGTCGATGACATCGTCGACTGGTGCTCGCGATATCTTCCGCGGCATGGAGACGTGCTGTTATGGCACGACAATCACCCCTGGGCGATTGTCGCTTTGAATTACCTGATGTCCCCACGGACTCATCATCCGCTGGCGACGATGAGGTCGATTCCGCTCTCTCGAATGAAAAACCCCGAGTTGGCATACGCGACCTGCGAACTCATTCCTTCATAGAAAACCTGTAATGACGCTTACGCTCGATAGACCCGAAACAACAACTGAAGTCATAGCCAACACGCCACGAAAGCGATTGTTGTTGATCAGCTACCACTTTCCCCCCGTAGGAGGGGCCGGAGTTCAACGACCGCTCAAGTTCGTGAAGTTTCTACGCCGATTCGGCTGGGATGCAACCGTACTGATGGCGGAGAATCCGTCGGTACCGGTGTTTGACGAAAGCCTGTTGGTCGACGTTCCCTCCACGACGACATTGCTCAAAGCCAGAACGTGGGAACCGAGTTACCGCCTGAAAGGAGCAAGCGTTGCATCGGGAAGTGCCGCCGCACCGCATGCCTCGGCAGGCATGAAAGTTCGGATGAAACAGTCGATTCGAAAAACGTTGCGCAAAGCCGCGGGGATGCTGTTGCAACCCGATCCGCAGGTTCTCTGGGGACCGAATGCCTATCGAATGGCCCGCGAATACCTCGAACACGTGTCGCACGATGCCATTCTGGCGACGGCTCCCCCCTACTCGAATCTGTTGCTGGGTTGCCGTTTGAAAGAACGATTCGGTTTGCCCCTCGTCGTCGATTTTCGCGATGAATGGGATCTGAGCAGCCGTTATCTCGAAAACAGCCAGCGCGATATCGTCTCGCAATTTGTCCAACAGCGAATGCAACAGCGGGTGCTGCGCTCGGCCGACCTGATTCTCGCGACAACGCAGGCCAGCACCCATAGGCTTCGCGAACGCGCAGCGGCGGTACACAGCGACGCTCCGGTTCAATGCATTTACAACGGTTTTGACGACGATGACTTTTCTCGATTACAGCCGACGGCGGAATTACAGCGGACAATAACCGAACGGTTTCGCATCGTCTATACCGGTACGTTGTGGAATCTCACATCGGTTGAACCGATTGTTCATGCCTTTGAAGAGTTGCAGCGCACTGCACCCCAACTGACAAAACACGTAGAATTCGTCGCCATCGGTCGAAAAACGGCGGAACAAAACGCCCTGCTGGAACGGATGCAGGCAACCGGTTGTCATGTGACAGCCAAGGATTATTGCAGCCACCGCGAGGCGATCACAGAAATGCAGTCGGCCGATGCCCTCTGCCTGCTGTTGAGCGACCTTCCCGGTGCCGAACGAGTGGCACCGGCAAAACTCTTCGAATACCTCGCCCTCGAAAAGCCGATTTTTGCCGTCGTCCCCGAAGGAGAAACATCGCAAATCGTCCGCTCGATCTGGCCCGAACACTGTTTCGCTCCCCATCAGGTACATCCGATCGCCGGCTGGTTGCGAGATCGAGCCAACCGACCCGACGACGTACTCACATCTCTCGGCAACGACGACGGCCTTCAGCTCTTTCGCCGAGAGTTTCAGGCAAACCAACTCGCCAATTGTCTCAATGACGTTTCTGCCGCTCGCGTCAAGTAATCTGCCGCTTCAACTCATTCCACCACACAATAACTGACCGAGACGATCATGCTACGACTGTTTCTCTCCGACCTGACGGAAAAATCTCGCTGGTGCTACGGCGACACTTCACTGAAGTCGCTGGTAAAAACCTGCCTGACGGATGGCACGTGCGCGATGTTGCTCTACCGGCTGATGCAGGCATCGCGTCGAATTCACCTCGAACCGCTGGCGATGCTGTTCAACAAGCTCAACGGGTTGTTCTGCCATTGCATCATCGGACGCGGAGCCGAATTCGGTCCGGGCTTCGTGCTGATTCACAGCACAGGAGTCGTGATCAACGGCAACGTCAAGGGAGGCACACGGGTGTTTCTCGAACATCAGGTGACGATCGGAGCCGAAAAACAGCAGACGCCGATTCTCGAAGACGATGTTTTCGTCGGTGCGGGAGCGAAAATCGTGGGTCCGGTACGTATCGGTTCCCATGCTCGCGTGGGTGCGAACGCCGTCGTCGTGAAGGATGTTCCGGCGTACGCATCCGTCGGAGGAATCCCCGCACGCGTACTCAAGCAGCGAGCCCCGGAGAACCGGCTTGCATCCGAGGGAGAAACCGAATTGCTCGATGAACTCGCTTCGGAGTGCCAGCCCGAAAATCACGGCTGGTGGCAGGCGGCACACATTCCTCAAGACATCGACGAATCGGCGATTCCTTCTGTTCCATAACTCCTCTTGGCATTGTTCAATTTTCCGTCTTATCGTAAACGAGTGATGACATGACGACATTTCTTGAATTTCTGTTTTGGGTGTCGGTGGGTCTGGTTGCCTACGTCTATGTGGCATACCCGCTGATCGCATGGGCCTGGTCGGTCACGATGTTCGATCCGGCACAGCGAGTCGTTCGCAGTCTGTCGAAGCGGATGTTGTCGCGATATGCGCGATACACACGCATCGCGCAGGCCGAATTGAACTGGCCAAAGGTGACGTTAATTATCGCTGCATACAAAGAGGAAGATGTCATCCTGCAGCGCCTGCACAACGCCGTCATGGTCGACTATCCTGGAGATAAACTCGAAATCATCATCGGTTGCGACGGCAACGAAGATTCGACAGGGGAAATCGTCAGCACGTTTCAAGACTCGCGTGTCCGTTTGATGCAGTTCCCCGAACGGCGAGGCAAGGCATCGGTACTCAACGATTGCGTGCCACAAGCGCAGGGGGACATCGTCATCTTCTCCGACGCGAATACCATGTTCGAACCACAGGCGATCCGCCGGCTCGTTCGACATTTTCAGGATGCCGACGTCGGCGGAGTCTGCGGAAAATTGATTCTGGTCGACGGCGTTACGGGAGAAAATGCGGACGGCCTCTACTGGCGCTACGAAAACTTCATGAAGCGTTCGGAAGGACGCCTCGGGGCGCTACTGGGGTTCAACGGCGCCATTTACGCCATTCGACGCGAACTCTATGAACCGATTCCTCCTCAGACGATTATCGACGATTTTCTGATCGGCATGCGGATCCATCTGGCCGATAAGCAATTGATCTACGACGAATCGGCGGTCGCTTTCGAAGAAACAGCCCCGCATGTTCAGGCGGAATTCCATCGTCGTGCCCGAATCGGCGCCGGGGGATTTCAGTCGCTGACATGGCTGGCTCCGCTCTTGCACCCTCGCCGAGGACGTCTCGCCTGGGCCTTCTGGTCGCACAAAATACTTCGCTGGTTATGTCCCGGCTTTCTGGCGATTGCGGCGATCACGAACGTGGCGCTGGTCTCTCAACCCTTCTTCGCCCGAATTCTTCTCGTGCAGGAACTCTTCTATGCCACCGCCGTATTCGGATTGTTCTTTTCCGATGGCCGACGATGGCAGCGTTATATGAAACTGCAGGCACTGTTCGTCAGCGTCAACGCCGCACTGTTCGTCGGGTTCTGCCGCTGGTATCAGGGAATTAAAAACGGCACGTGGAAACGAACCGAACGGACGGCCGACGTCGAACAGACAAACGAAGTGGAACAACAGCTCCAGGAAGTGACGCCATGACGACAGCAGGAATCGTACTTCTGATCGCCCTCTTCGCAGCGCTCGGCGGGATGGTAGCCCTCGCGGCTTTGATCCGACAGCGCCAGATGCATTTGTGGCTCAAACCGTATTATTTTCCGAGTGAGAAAAAGCCCGTCATCGATGGGCAACATGAAGACGTTCATGTCTTCATCGCGATTTGCGACCACTACGAACCCGAATGGAACAACGCCGATCATCACACGGCTCTGGCCCGCGTCGACCGCTGGTGCCGCGAGTATCCCGCATTGTTTTCGAGCTACTCCGACAGCCGCGGGCGAATGCCGCAACACACTTTTTTCTTTCCTCAAGATCAATATCACCCTGCATATCTCGATCGTCTTGCCGAGCTTTGCCACGACGGATTCGGAGACGTCGACGTGCATCTGCATCACGACAACGACACGGCGTTAGGGCTCTTCGAAAAACTAAGCGACTTTCGCGATACGCTGTATCACCGCCACGGCTTGCTGCGCACCGATCCGGAAACCGGTAACATCGTTTACGGCTTTATCCACGGCAACTGGGCCTTGTGCAATGCACGCCCCGACGGACGCTGGTGCGGTGTCGATCACGAAATTCCCATCCTGCTCGAAACGGGGTGCTACGCCGATCTGACGATGCCTTCGGCACCCAGCGACACGCAAACCCCGACCATCAACAGCATCTACTACGCAAAAGATTGTCCGGGACGAACACGGTCGCACGATCACGGCATTCGCGCTGCCGTCGGTAAGCATCCAGAGCACGATGCGTTACTCATGATTCAGGGGCCATTGCTCCCCGACTGGACGCATCGTAAATTCGGCGTTCTGCCACGAATTGAAAACAGCGACCTGCATGTCGGCCGGCCGGCCACCTGGGAACGCATGAAATTGTGGATGAAGGCTCATGTTCACGTTCAGGGGCAACCGAACTGGCACTTCGTCAAACTGCATACGCACGGCTGCAAGGCCGGAAACATCGATACTCTGTTAAGTGCCGACATGCAGGCGTTTCATGAAGAACTTGCCGCGCACAATCGACAGAATCCGCATTTTCATTACCACTATGTCACGGCGTGGGAAATGTCTCAATTCGTGCATCAGGCCGAAGACGGGCTGTCGAAACCCGATTGGACAGCATTGGCTGGAGGATTGTCACCAGTCGCGTCGATGGTCTGAACAGCAACCGGGTCGGTCAATGTCGTACTGAATCGACGATAAGGCTCGCATACACTCCTTATACCATCCGTTTTTTCGATCGTATCAACTTACCTGTGACTATTTTTTCACCTTCATCTCCTACAGCCTGCCCCGCGATGCCGCGATCGGCTCGAGCATCGACATCGAAGCGTCGGGCGACGCATCGATCGACGATGGCCGTGGTTGTGGCTCGATTGAGCTGGCTCAACGCCGTGGGGGTCGGGGTGCTGTGGTTTCTGATCTTTGCCGTTTCAGAACGGTGGTGGATCGGAACAGCCTTGACGTATTTTCCTCGCTGGCCGTGGGTGTTGCCCAGTGCGGCGCTCTTGTTCGCCGGAATCGTCGTTGATCGCAAATACGCCCTCCTCAATCTGATCTCCGCCGCAATGGTGATGGGGCCGATCTCGCAGTATCAGCTCCCTTTCGGGACAGCGGCTGCGATTCCTCCCCAGGCGATGCCATTGACAGTGGTGACCTGTAATGTGCAAGGTTATCAGCGCGATTTTTCACAGGTGATTCGCGAACTGATTCGCCTCGATCCCGATGTTATCGCTTTTCAAGAGGCGCTTCCCGATAACGCACTGGTGCAAAAACATTTTGGAAGCTGGCATGTCGTCCATCGCGGGGAATTCTGGATCGGATCGCGCTATCCCGTCTATTTCGTCGACGAATGCCGTTCGCAGGCGTTCGACCGGCGAACGGCCGTTTGTGCATCCATCGATACGCCGGCAGGCGAAGTCGTTCTCGTCAACGTCCATCAGATGACGGCGCGGCGTTCGCTCAACGAATTGAAGGGTAGCGGCATCGTCGACGGCAAGGGACCAAACCGCGTCGAGCGCAATGCCCTGTTGCGTAACGACGAAGCATCGACAACTCGCGACTTCGTCGATCACGTGGCGAACGGCAGGCCGACGCTGGTTGTAGGCGATCTGAATATGCCGACGTCGAGCCACATCTATCGAACGCACTGGGGGGCATTCACCAATGCGCACGATGCCGCCGGGCAGGGCTATGGCTATACGTCACCGTGCAGTCGATTCTGGTGGTGGCCGTTGGAGACCCCGTGGTTGCGGATCGATCACATTCTCACGACTCCGCATTGGACCGTATCGCGATGCAACCGGGGCGAAAGCGCCGGTTCCGATCACCGTCTGGTCGAGGCGCGACTTCATATGACCAGATCAACCCGTCCCTGATGCTCCTTCTCGAAGTCCGTTCGTATCGGCTCTTCGGATTGCTCCGAAGAGTTTTTTTGTAGGCAATGCGAATTGATCTCTGCGGATGAGCGTAAGTCAGTCCCGTCCGTGGCGCGGATATTCCACCCAGGGAAGACGTTTCGACACCCGTCATCTGCTCGAAACGGCGTTCTTCGATGGGTCTCTACCGCAATCGCGTACCAGATAAAATCGATGCAATCGTCAAGACACGTCTTCCAGTCGTTAGTCGTATGGTTTGCTGGAATTGCTTCGATTGTTCGGCTGGAAACAGGGCGGCGTAATTTGCGGAAGTCGCAACCTCGATTCGACCGAATGTTGATGATAACACGACCTTAGTCGGCCTGCGGTAGTTCCGTTTCACGCCACAGCCGAAGCCACTCATGACTGGATTTCTATGACCACCTATCTCGTTACCGGCGGTGCCGGGTTCATCGGTTCACACATTACCAGTCGGCTGGTTCGCGACGGACATCGCGTGCGCGTGCTCGACAATCTCTGCACCGGTTCTCTCGACAATCTGTCGCATCTCGGTGACAAAGTTGAAGCCGTTATCGGCGATTTGACCGATCGCAACAAGGTGAACGAAGCCATCGACGGCGTCGATGTTGTCTTTCATCAGGCGGCGCTCGCCTCGGTGCCGCGCAGCATCGACAAGCCGATGGATACGCATGCCGCCTGTGTGACGGGGACGATCACGCTGCTCGACTGCTGCCGGCTGTCGAACGTCAAGCGCGTCGTTTACGCCGGTTCGAGCAGCGCGTATGGCAATCAACCGGTCATGCCGAAACATGAAGGGCAAGTCCCGCAGGTCCTTTCACCCTATGCCGCCGCAAAACTCGCAGGCGAATTGTACTGCGAATCGTTCGCAGCCTGTTATCCACTGGAAACCGTACGCATTCGGTACTTCAATGTTTTCGGTCCCCGGCAGGATCCGAACAGCCCTTACTCGGCGGTCATTCCACTGTTCGTCGCCGCATTATTGTCGGGCAAACAACCGACGATATACGGCGATGGTCTTCAGTCTCGCGATTTCACGTATGTCGATAACGTCGTACATGCCAACCTGCTGGCCGCACACGCCGAGAATGTATCAGGACAGGTCTACAACGTGGCGTGCGGTGCCTCTTTGAATCTGCTCGATCTGCTGCGAGAAATCTGTCGATTGCTCGACAAGCCCTTCGATCCCCTCTTCGCGCCGCCGCGTATCGGGGACGTCAAACATTCGTGGGCCGATATTTCGGCCGCCGAACGCGATCTGGGATACAAGGCACTTGTCGAGCTCAAAGAAGGATTGCGGGTAACCGTCGAGTATTATGCCGAAAAGTTTCATTCACAAAAGTGATCGGTATCGCACGGCCATCGCCTGTCGTCCCGATCTCTTCACAACTGCCAGACGCCGCATCCAACATTCGGCGGAGTGACGAACGTGAGCAATACATTCGATTCCCCGTCGTGGGACAATGATTCATCGATCGCCGGTGGCGAGAACTCCGTACGGGAAACTCCGTCGATCGATTTCCAGGCGCTGTTCTGGAAATACCGCTGGCACCTCGTCATTTGCACGGTCGTCGGACTCACCCTGGGCGAGGCGGCTTACCGCAAACTCGGCCCGGAATACCTGGCAACCGCACAAATCCTCGTCTCCAAATCGGCAAATGTGCCCGTCACGAAAGATGGGGCCGACGAATCGTTCGGCGAGCGTGCCGAACACATCGCATTAATTATGAGCCCGATGATTGTCGGCCAGGCGGTCGAAACGCATCAGCTGAACGAACTGCCGACCTTGTCTCGGTCGGAGACACCGATCGACGACATTCTCGACGACCTTAAAGTCAAGAGAAGCGCGGGGCACGATCGGTCGTTTCTCAACGTGCTCGATATCACCTTCAAGAGCAAGTCTCCGCACGATGCGCGGTCGATTGTCGATGCCGTTATCGAAGCGTATGCAGGTTATCTGAGCGATTCGTATCGGGAGAATTCGGAAGAAATTCTCAAGCTGACGACCGAGGTCAAAGATACGTTGTTTAAAGAATTGCAAGCCAAACAGCAGGAATACCTGACCTTTCGCGAGACCGCACCGCTGCACTGGAAGGCGGCTGCCCCCGGTTCGAACAATCAAACGGCGATCAGCATCCATCAGGAAAATATTCAAGCGATTCAGGATCAGCGGCGCGAAAACCTGATCAAGCGAACCGACGTAAACTCGAAATTGAAGTCGCTCGAAGAAGCGATCGCTTCGGGCGAATCGCGCGATACGCTGGCAGTGCTGGTCCGCCAGTTTATGATGCAGGATGGACAGGCCAATCAACAGGGAGGGGTTGCCGCCACGCTGAACTCCCCCAACGAATCGAGTTCGTTCGAAGGTCAACTGCTGCCGTTGCTGCTTCACGAGCAAAAGCTGATTTACGACGAAGGCAAGGGAAACAACCACCCCGAAGTGATCAATGTCCGTAAGGGAATCGAGACCCTTACCGAGTTCTATCGACAGCGAGGAATCGAATTGCCTCAGCGTGGGCCGAACGGTGTGCCGGCCGCGGCATCGGAGATCGATTTCGTCGCGGTGTATTTGCGATCGCTGCAACAGCAGTTGCTGGCGCTCGAACACCGGGATGCCGAACTCACCGCGCTTTACGACAAAGAAGAGCTGCTGGCCCGCAATCATTCGAAATATCAGGTCAAAGAGAGAATACTGCGGGATGAAATCGATCGGGTGCAGGGGCTCTACGACAAGGTCGAAACCCAACTCGACCAGTTGTTGCATATTCGTCCTAATCAAAGCTATTCGCTGAAGGTCGTTGCCCCGACCAAAGACGAGTTGATGGTCAAACGCCATCTGATGTTTCTCGCGGGAGGCGTAGCAGGCTGCGTCGGCTGCATCGCAGGATTGATCTACCTGAGTCTGATGCGAGATACCACGCTGAAAACGCTCGACGAGATTCGACGGCATCTTCCCGGAAACGTATTGGGGACAATCCCCGACTTCGATGCCGAGGCGTTGCCGAAGGCCGACGATCCCTATGCCCAGTGGCATCCCGCACTTTGTTTCTTACACCAACCCGGTTCGCACGAAGCCGAAGCGTACCGCAGTTTGCGGGCGGCTTTGCTCGTCAGCATTCAGAATCAGAACCTGCGCGTCGTACAAATCAGCAGTCCCGAACCGTCGGATGGAAAATCAACCGTCGCGGCAAATCTTGCGCTCGCCGCGTCTCAGTCCGGAAAGAAAGTTCTGCTGATCGATGCCGACTTGCGTCGACCGACGCAACATGCGCTGTTCAAATTGCCGCATGACATCGGCCTGACGGAAGTCCTGGAAAAAGAAATCGAAGTACAGAATGCGATTCAGACGACGACGATACCCAACCTGTCGGTATTGACGTCCGGTTGCAGTCCCGCGAATCCTGCCGAACTACTCTCGAGCGTGCGCTGGGATCAGATGATGATGAGCATACGCAGCGAGTACGATCTGATCATTGTCGATACGCCGCCGGTGCTCGCCGTCAGCGATCCGTGCATCATTGCGCCCCGCATTGACGGTTTGCTTTTGGTCGTCCACTTGTTCAAGACGACCAGGTCGGCCATTCTCAAAGCACGCGATCTGTTAGAGACGCATCACGTGCGTCTGCTGGGATCGATCGCCAACGGTCAGCCGAAAGACTCCAGCGATCCGTATGCCAATCTGTATTATGAGTCGTACACGCCTCAGCAAAAAAGGACTCCCTCTCACGCGGCGACAACGACAAACGGCGTAACGCAACGGCCTGCAGCGGGAATCGCGGCTGACTCGTAGCAACGTGCCGCGTATAATGAAAGCGTTGTCGACTAACGCCTAATCAGGAGAAATAATGCCGATTCTGGCCCGCGAACCCGAACTTTACCCTGACGATCTGCTCGACCGTCCCGAAGTCGGGACGGAAGCATCGCATCGCTGGTGGGTGGTTCATACGAAACCGCGGCAGGAAAAGGCCTTGGCCCGTTATCTCACCGAGTTGCATATCGGCCATTATGTTCCACAGATGGAACAGAAAACCCGCAGTCCCAAAGGCCGAACGCGAGTGTCGTTCGTGCCGATGTTTACCAGTTATGGATTCGTCTATTGCACCGCCGACGAACGCATGAAGGCGCTCGACACCTACGCGACCGCCAATTTGCTGGAAGTGAAAGACAACGAGCAACTGACGTTTGATTTACGCCAGATTCGGCGATTATCGCTCACGGGACAGATTCTCACCCCTGAAAACCGGCTCGAACCGGGGATGCCGGTTCGCATCACCAGCGGCCCATTTACCGGTTTCGAAGGACGGATTTTGAAACGGCGGACGGGGGACCATTTGCTGGTGATGGTGAACTACCTGCAGAGAGGCATCTCGGTCGAACTCGGCGATTATCACCTCGAACGACTGACGTGACGAAAATCATGTCCATTCGCGTCTATGCATGGGGACTTGCCGCAGCAGCGCTGGTCGGACTGACGATCATCGTCGTGCTGTTGCTGCTGGCGAAGTGGTCGCGTCGACCGCAACCGCTTCGGCGAATTCCGACGTCGCACCGACTCGCCGACTGTTCGCCCTCTCCCAATTGTGTCTGTAGTCAGGCCACACGCGACGCGCAGACGATTGCTCCGTTTGCCGTTTCGGGCGACGTCGCGACGGCGATGCAGAAAATGATCGGCATCATCGAGTCGCTGCCGCAGGCTACGATTACAACACGCGACAAGACGTACCTGCATGTCGAATTTCGGTCGACCGTGTTCGGATTTGTAGACGATGTCGAATTTCTCGCCGACCCGTCTATACCTGTCATTCACGTCCGCTCGGCGTCGCGTGTCGGCTATTCCGACGGGGGTGCGAATCGCCAACGAATCGACCGGTTGCGTAAGCTCTACGAAAGTTCGCCCTGAGCGAATTATTCAGACAGCGACGGTAGATCTTGCGGATAAAGCAGCAGTCGGTCGTGCGTCAGCAGAATAATATCTTTCAGGCCGTCTCCGGTCACATCGACGACGGCGGCCTCACGCGGTTCGGCGGCGAGCGAGCCTTCTCCCCCCGAAAAGCTCTTCGCCTCGAAGACCTTGTACTGCAATACATGTTGCAGGTTTTCGCCGTCGAAGCGAACGATTTCGACCATCTGGCTGCGCGCATCGAGCAGCATCAGATCGGTGACGTTATCGTCGTTCAGATCACCGGCGACGACGTCGACGAAAAAGGTATCGTTGATTTTCGTTTCAAACGTCGCCAGATCGTCAAGTTGATAATCGTTTCGCGACGAATACAACACCGCGAATCGCTCGGTTCCGAATAAGAGCAGGTCGGGACGCTT
This sequence comes from Planctomycetota bacterium, assembly GCA_027618475.1. Classification (GTDB taxonomy): domain Bacteria; phylum Planctomycetota; class Planctomycetia; order Planctomycetales; family Planctomycetaceae; genus JAQCEJ01. The sequence goes on from JAQCEJ010000076.1 coordinate 23,230, forward strand.
GTCGGCATTCAGATCGGCGACATACGCGCTGCGGAACGGGAAATTCCCCAGATCGATTTCCTTCCACGGTTCGTAAATCGATTCTTCTTTACGCAGGATGCGAATTTTTCGCACGCCGGTGTCGATCATCACAATTTCGTCGCCGGGTTCGCCGTCGAGGTCGAGCATCGCGACGCCGTTGATTTGTGCGTTCGCTTCGCGGGCATTGTATTGATCGACGACGTGCCACTGGTTGTTTTCATCGAGCCGCAGATGACGGGCAAAACTTTTTTGTGCCGAGAGCACCGAAGCGTTTTCCTGCGGTACGGTAAACAGCGACCCGGGAGTCGCTTCTCCCAGTCCGATACCTGATCCCATTTTGACGACCTTGAAACTGCCGTCCCCCTGGCCGAGCAAAAGGTCGGGGGTGCGATCGCTGCTGAAGAAAACGAGAAAGTCGTGCTGGTCGTCGAGATTCGCGTTCAATCGCAACAACGAAACCGGTTTCGAGGTCAATTCGACCGGAAAACTTTCTTTTCCCGCCAACGAATAATTCATCCATTCACCTTGCGCGTCTTGACGCCGGGCCTGGATTTCATATTTCTTGCCGGACGAATCGGCGGCCAAGATGACGATTTCTTCGGCACCGTCACCGTCGAGATCGGCGACTTCAACCGCCAGCGGTGTCCCTTCTCCGTCGATCGGCAGCGGCGTGGGAAACGTCAGACGTCCCTCTTCGAAGTGACTGACGGCCAGCACTTTTTCTTTGGGACTCAGCGCAACCAAAACCGGTTTCTGATCGATCCCCGCCACATAACGAATCTGATTGATCCCCATCAAACTCGGATAACTCGTTCCGAGATCGAGTCCCAACTCGGGATACTGCCGATAGACCATCATCTGCGCCGCATCGGGAGACGAGACGATGACATCGGTCAACCCGTCGCCGTCGATATCGCCCGTTGCCATGTCGCGGTCGCGGCCACCTTGTGAACCGAAACCGTATTGGACGAGCCGCGCAGGAAGATCCCCCTGTTCTTTTTTCTGTTGCTTCAACGTCGAAACGGTCAGCCTGCCGGTGACCGAATCGATCGACAACACTTCGGCCCCCGGCACATCATCGACCTCCGCAAGGGTAATCGATCGAGGACGATGCAAATCGAAACGGATTTCGGGACCGAGATGCCCTTGAGCCGTCTGGATACGGGCACACAAATAGCGATCCTGCCCATCCTCTGCCAAGTACGTTAAATCCAGACGATCGTCACCGTTCAAATCGGCAAGCTGAGCGAGCCCGAGCTTATCGGAGGTGTTCATCATCACCACGGGCGTGTCGAACTTGCCGTTCTTCTGCTGATAGAAAAACGTCGTTTGATCTTTACCCAGCACCACGAGGTCATCGCGTTTGTCGCCGTTAAGATCGCCGGCGGCGACCGTCCATTTCACGGGGAGCACGCCGGGTATCCGCCAGCGTTCTGTCTTATCCCAAGTCCCTTTTTCGGATTGATAGCGGACGACGAGTTGATCGGGGACAGCAAAGTAGGCGATATCCAGCTTTCCGTCGCCGTTGAAGTCTCCCTTCACCAGCGCCGAAAGTTCTTTGTTGACCGAAATTTTCTGATGGTCGAATCGCAGATCGCTGGCAAATTCGTTCACTCTCGTCGGAAGTTTCTGCTCGGCTTTCGCGAGTTGATCTTTCGAACGCTGCACAAGCAGGTCAATACGGCTGTGACTGTTATCGATCAACATGAGATCGGTCAAACCGTCGCCGTTGAAGTCGCCATTCAGCATGTTCGCCGACCGCTGCGCGAGTTTGAATATTTCGAGCGGCTGAAAGCCGTAATATTGCGAGAGATCGCTGGCATCGTCTTGAGCGGAAACGTCACCGATCGGCATGACGATGGCGAAGGCAGCGATGCCGATGACCGCAACGACGATAAAGGGAACCGAAACGAAAGCACTCTGGCGATACGTCCGCATCATCATGGCCTTGTGGCTTTCTACAAGTCGTTTCATCACCCTCTGGACGACGGATATTTCAGGACCATTGGAACGTTTAATCTGTCGCCAACCGGGTTATGAAACCAGTTCTACGCGATATTCATCGTAAAAGTTATTCGATCGTGATCAGGCAGGGCATAAGCGTCCAACGGGTCTCTGTCGTCCCCAATCGCAACAGCGGAATCACGTCGCGCAAAATCGGCAACCGGCTGGTCCATTCGGGAAGCCGCCCACCGGCGGTTGATCGCAACAGCACGTTGAGCGATGCCGGCATGCGGACATCTTCATCGATCGGTCCGAGCAACTGTTCGAGCGGACTCACCGCTCGAGGGAGGTGCAATTCTTCCACTTTTTCGTCGGCCCCGATCTTCCCTAATTCGCGAGCCTTCTGCATAGCCGTGTGCAACGTCCCGAGTTCGTCGACCAGCCCGATTTTCACGGCAGTCGAACCGGTATAGACGCGACCGCGTGCCAGTTTTTCAAGTTCGGCCTGTTCCATCTTGCGCCCCTGGGCCGCCTTCCCCGTAAACTGATCGTAGATCGCGTACAGCAGTTTCGTCATGGCTGCCCGTTCGGTCTCCGAAAACTTCTCGCTGCTGGTAAACAACCCGCTGTTGGCACCGCGGCTGAGGACCGTCGTTTTGATGCCGATCTTGTTATACAGCCCTTCGGTGGCCAGTTTTCCGCCGATCACGCCGATCGACCCCGTGAGCGTGCCGGGTTCGGCGTAGATATAATCGGCCCCCATGGCGATGTAATAACCGCCGCTCGCGGCGACGTCCCCCATGCTGGCCACGAGGGGCTTGTCGAGTTTTTCAAGAGCCCGCCACATCAGATCGCTGGCGAGGGCGCTCCCTCCGGGGCTGTCGATTCGCAGCACAACCGCTATTACCGAATCGTCGTCACGCGCGGTTTCGATCGCTTTGATGATCGTTTCCGACCCCATCGCCTCGCTGCCGAGAATATCGGTCGTGCTCTTTCCGGTGACGATCATCCCTGTCGCGTGAATGACGGCGATCTTGGGGGTCCGCGTTTTTCTCGGGGTACTGTCGACGCCCGTCAGCAGATTCATCATGTTCATGAAACCGGCGAAACCGGTGAAGTCGGCATCCATGCGGGACTTGCCATAACGACGCACGATCTGCACGTCCCGTTCGTCTCCGTCCGGCTTGAGCAATGTTTCAAGTTCGTCCTCGTACGCGACACGGTCGATCAGGCCGCGTTCGAGTGCTTCGTTCGCTGTAAAGGGCCCCTGGTCGATCAATTCTTTCACCTGGTCAGATTCGAGTTTTCTCGACTCGGCGATGATGCGAACGACTTCGCTAAAATTGTCGTCGAGTATCGCTTCCATCTCCTGGCGATATTCGGGACTCATATCGACACGGGTGAACGGTTCGGCCGCCGCCTTGTATTCCCCGACGCGAAGCACGTCGAACTCGACGTTCAGCCAGTCGAGCAGTTCTTTGTAAAACGTCACTTCCATCCGCAAACCGACGACCATCAGCGAACCCGATTCGGGGACGACGATCTCGTCGCAGGCGGAGGCGAGCAGATAATCTTTCGTCGTCCCTTCGTCCATCCACGCGACGACTTTTTTACCTTTGCCGCGAACTCGCGCAATGGCTTCGCGAAATTCGTTGAGTTTTCCCAACCCGATCGCCGGTTGCTTGATGTGTAGAATTACGCCGACAAGATTCTCGTCTCCCTCAGCTTTCGCCAGGCGTTCGAGCGACTTGTTCAGCGTTTCGGTCAGTTCGCCGAAAATTCCCGGAGCGGCGGTTCCTTCCGCATAATCGCCGGTGATTTCGATATGTCCCCATTTCGCGGGCTTTGGCTTTTCTTCCTTCTTCTGCGCGAACGAGTCGGCCGAAAGCAGGCAGAGTGAAACCAGGGCAAGAGACGAAAAACACAAGATCTTGCGACCAATGAATTTCATAAAGTCGACTCCTATCGGGTCACCGACGTATGAGTGCAAATTCACGCCGCGCAGCGCGATCGAAGAGCGCAGACGGACATGCGGAATGGAACATTTGCTGACGAGGTCAGTCTAGGATGTCGCATCGCCGTGGTCAATGGCGGGGAGATGGAGAGGGGTTGGGGGTTTGGGATGGGTCAGTAGAAAATCGGTTTCATTTCTATTCAATTCTGACTCCCCCCTGACCCCCAACCCCTAACCCCCC
>JAQCEJ010000199.1 GCA_027618475.1 Planctomycetota bacterium
TGGCGGTGCAGCCGCCGGGTGAGGGGACCATCGGGGTTCAACCAGCGGGTAGCACCGGTTGCTTGCAACCGGTGTTGTGCAACAACAAGAAGCCGTGGGAAAGCATGTCGATGCCCCCTCTCATCGCATCGCGACCCCGGTTGACGAGCAACCGGGGCTACCCCCTTTGGTTTCAACGGGCAACCTCTGGGATAAACCGCAAATAGCGGGGGATGCGCTGGCAATGCTGATGTTCCCTGACGACAATGGGGTAACGTCACGCCCCTATCCCTCCAGAGGAACTCGCACCGATGATGAACCGACTGACTCGCCGTGAATCGCTGCTTTCGACCGGGGCCCTGCTCTTGGGGGGCGGGGTGGCATCGCGATCGCAGGCTGCCGCACCTGCTTCTGAAAAGTCGACATGGAAATTTTGCCTCAACCAGAGCACGTTGCGCGGGCAGATGCTCTCGATGGAACAGTTCATCGACGTCGCTGCCGAGGCGGGGTACGAGGCGATCGAACCGTGGATCAACGAGATCGAGAAATTCCTTCAGGCCGGCGGTCAACTTGGCGATCTGAAAAAACGGATCGCCGATAAAGGGCTCACGGTCGCCAGCGCGATCGGGTTTGCGCAGTGGATCGTCGATGACGAGGCCCAGCGCGCGGCGGGGCTCGAACAGGCCCGGCATCGTATGGATTGGGTCAAGCAACTCGGCGGCGTTCGCATCGCGGCCCCGCCGTCCGGGGCGACGAATCAAACCGATCTGTCGCTCGACGCCGCCGGCGAGCGGTATCGGGCGTTGCTCGACATCGGAGCCGAGATCGGCGTCACGCCGCAGGTCGAAGTCTGGGGATTTTCGAAGAGTCTCTCGAAGCTCGGCGAAGTGCTGTACGTGGCGGCTGCGGCGGGGCATCCCGATGCGTGCGTGCTGCCGGACGTCTATCACCTCTTCAAAGGGGGCTCGTCGTTCGAGAGTTTGAAGCTGATGTCGGGCCGGTCGATGCATTGCTTTCACATGAACGACTACCCCGCCGCCCCGCCCCGCGAAGAGATGACCGACGCCCACCGCGTCTACCCCGGCGACGGGGTCGCCCCGCTCGCTGAGATCTACAGCACGTTATCATCCATCGGTTTCGCCGGGACGTTCTCGCTCGAACTCTTCAACCGCGAGTATTGGCAGCAAGACGCGCTGACGGTGGCGAAGACGGGGTTGGAGAAGATGCAGGGGTCGGTCGATGCGTGGCGGGACAAATGACCGCACCTCGGGTTCGGCCGGGTGTCATGTTTGACATCGTACGACAAGCTGCTCTGATTTTTTGCGTGCCACGGAGTGAGCGGACCTGCACTTCGTATTCCCGCTTACTACGTGCGCGGCTCGTCGGAAATACGAAGTGCGTGGCTCGTCGGTGGGGTGTCGGTTCACCGGTTTCTCCTTGACCATTCTCTAACCCGATGCGACAATACGTCTGTACCAGAACAATTCACCAAAAACTCTCATCACAGGAGGAATCCCCCCATGCGGATCACTCTTTCTACTCTGGCTTCTACTCTGGCGATCGTTGGATTGCTGAGCGTCCAAACCCTGCACGCGGCTCAAATCGAGGGCGAATATATCGAAGCCCGCACCTGCGACGTCTACACCGGCCCTTGCTTCGCCAATGCCGAGATGGACCTCGCCGGGAAAGAAGCGGTAATGGCGTGGAAGGTCGATCAGGGGTCGTGGAACTCGGTCACTCTCGACGGGCTGGGGGTCGTGCTCGTAGTGAAATCGGAAGGAACACTCGGCGACGACGGCATTTTCGGCATGAAGGCCGGGAAGATCAAATCGGTGATCGTCGTTGACAACCGCGCGACCACCGAGCAACGGCTGGCCCTCATCGATTTTGTGAAGGATTCGGCGCAGGATTTGACGACCGACGTCATCGATATCCAGCAGGCACCGATCACGCTCGAAAACGACCACATCAGCGGCAAGTCGAAGTTCTCCGCCGGCAAAATCGCCAAGATCGAAACGCGCGGGATGAAGAAGGGGGATTGCGTCTGCACCAACGAAATCATCTATTATCAGCCCCTCACCGAAGTCGAAAACTTCAGCCCGGCGGTGGCGCTGAAGAATATCTACCAGGGTGACGGCCTGAACGCCACGTGGAAAAACAACGGCAAACGGGGTGCGTTTATTGCCACGTTCAGGAAGTAAATTCCAAGAGACCCTCATCCGGCCTGACGGCCACCTTCTCCCCGAGGGAGAAGGAAAAACGGAATTCACACAACCCACAGACGGGGCGACCCGATGTGGGTTGTGTCGTTTTTTGAGCGTTCATCACGCTCGGATTTTTATTCTGCCTTCGTTTTGGCTATAATGCTTCAAGGTTATTCCCGCCTTCAAACATCTCCCCATCACCACGACATCGGAGAGGATACCCATGCTGACTCGCAAAACAATCACCCGCCTCTGGGGGGCTTTATTTCTGTCGCTGAGCATGATCTCGGCGAGCCATGCCGCGACATTTACACTCAAAACGATCGACGGTCTTCCCGAGGGAATTTCGTCCGACGTTGCGGGGGTGCTCAATCCGCAGGGGTATGAAATCTCCGGCGAAAAAGGGGCCGTCGCCAAAATCTGGCTGACGCAGTCTTCCCCGATCAAGGCCGAGTTCAAGCCGACGCTCAGCGTGAAGTATCCGTTCGAAACGGGCGAATTTCTCGGAGCGATGGAAGTCATCAAAGGAACCAAATTCACCGACTTCCGCGGCCAGACCGTTAAACCCGGCGTCTACACGCTGCGTTATGGCAAACAACCGGTCGACGGCAATCACGTCGGGACGAGCGAACTCGCCGATTTTATTCTCGCCCTTCCGGCGAGTCAGGACGAAGACCCCAAACCGATCGGCAAGCCGAAAGATCTGACCAAGAAAAGTGCGAAGTCGGTGAGCTCGAACCACCCGGCGATTTTTTCGCTGCAACCGGCGGAAGAAGCTCCCGAAGCGGCCGAACTGGTACACGAAGAAAAAGATGAATTCTGGATCCTGCATATCGCCGCGACCGGATCTGTCAACGATGAAAAGAAACCGGTTCCCTTGCGCCTCGTCGTCATCGGTCATTCGAAAGAGTAGTCGCATATGTTGACTCGCTTGAAAGTCCGCGCGAAGAAAATCTTCATCTCGGCGGTGAGTTATTCCCTCCTGCTGACGGCGTTCTGCACCATCGTCGCTCAGTCGTCCGATGAACAATCGACTCCCTCGAAGAAGGTGAAGTCGTTCACTGCCGATGCCGATGATGCCGAGTCGGAAGTCAAACGGCTCAAGCTCAAGAAAGAACTCTTTCACGGAGAAGTGATGCTCTTGAGCGAAGCACTCAAGCTCAAGGGAGTGAAATCGTTCTCCGAGCAGAACGATCAGGCGGTGCTCGTCACGCCCGAGAAGGAGTTGATTCCGATCGTCTCCGACTGGCGCGGCCGGGCGTTCTTTCAGGACGAACGGTTGCGAAACCGCCAGGTCGAACTGGTCGGAACGCGCCGGCCGGGCGTTCCCTACTTGCAGGTGCTGGGGATTTACACGTTCGACGAGGAGGGAACGCGGATGCACACCGATTACTGGTGCGACATCTGTTCGATTCCGATGTACGAAATCAAACCGTGTGATTGCTGCCAGATGGAGATAAGATTACGATTCCTGCCGCAGGATTTGCCGGATTATTTGAGTCAAGAGTCTCACTAGCCCGAAGCGTAAGCGAAGGGTCTTCCCGTTCGTGATAGCGATCCACTGCGTACAATGCGGCTAAACAAGATCAACCAACAGACACCACAATGCTTCAAAGTCTCAACGAACGCAGTCTGACTCTGCTCGAATCGTACGCCGATCGTGTGGAAGATCTCGGCATCGGTCTGCATCCTCTGCCGAGCGGTGCGACGGTCTGGGACTTCGGCGTCCATGCTCGCGGAAGCCTTGCCGCAGGAATTCTGCTGGCCCGACTCTGCATGGCCGATCGCGCAACGGTGTCGCTGTCGACAGGAGACATCGGGGGGACGGCATGGCCTGTGATGACCGTTCAGGTCGAGTCCCCGGTTGAAGCGTGCCTGTTGAGTCAATACGCCGGCTGGCAGATTTCGGTCGGCAAGTATTTTGCGATGGGTTCGGGGCCGATGCGAGCCGTCGCCGCGCGAGAAGAAGTGTTCGACAAACTCGAATATCGCGAATGTCCCACGCGCTGTCTCGGGGTACTCGAAAGCCGTAAACTCCCAGACGATGCGGTGCTCGCGTATCTCGCCGAGAAAACGAACCTCCCGGTGGAACAGATCATGCTCTGTGTCGCGCCGACGGCGAGTCTCGCGGGAAATGCTCAAGTCGTCGCCCGTTCGGTCGAGACGGCGTTGCACAAATTGTTCGAACTCAAGTTCGATGTGAGGCGGATCGTCAGCGGTTTGGGTTCCGCGCCGCTATCACCCGTCGCGAAAGACGATCTCACCGGCATCGGCCGGACGAACGATGCGATTTTGTACGGCGGTCGGGTGACGTTGTGGGTCACCGGAGACGACGAGTCGATCGCCGAGATCGGCCCGCAGGTTCCGTCACAGTCGTCACCGATGTACGGCAAGCCGTTTCTGGACATCTTCGAAGAAGCCGGCCGCGATTTTTACCTGATCGACCCGCACCTTTTCAGCCCGGCCGAGATCGTCTTCCAGAACATCGAAACCGGCACCGTACAACACTTCGGTTCGCCGTCGCCGGAGATTCTGCAGCGGTCGTTTCTCACTCCTT
>JAQCEJ010000077.1 GCA_027618475.1 Planctomycetota bacterium
TCGATCGCATTTATGCCCCTTTTTGCATTCTGAAACAACGATGCACGAGAGCGCAACGGCGAGGGGTAAGGGACTGAAATTTCTCGGTTTTTCAGGGCCTGGCGCAACTGACTTGGGGAGGGTGCAAGGAGGATGAACGGCGAAACCCGTCAACCGGCGAAACAATGATCCCCATCAGCAGGAGATGTCTCATGCTCAAACGACTCGCTCCCGTGGAAAAACAAAAGTGAAGAGAGACCTTCAGACTCGATTCCTGAGTGCGATCTCGGTATGGTGAATGATGCACGAACTGCGAAATCTCCTGTTGAAACATGAATTGTGAACGCTCGCACCGAAACATCAATACGTCGTCCCTATAAGAGCTGGATTGCGCTGACCGTTGCTCTCCTGGCGTCACTGGGACTGTTAGGTTATGCGATGAATCGTCAGCCGGAGCTGACGGTTGCCCCACCGGTACCGCAAGCCGAGGCATTGGATCATCGCGACGGCCTGAAGTCGACGTCTCTCGATCCGACGCTCGTCATCGATCCTCCCGCTCATGCATCTACGCCACCGGGAATGGTTTGGATTCCCGGCGGCGAGTTCGACATGGGAAACGATATCGACACGGGTCGCGGGATCGGGCAGCCGGACGAGGCTCCGGTACACCGTGTCGCCCTCGACGGTTTTTGGATGGACGAAACCGAAGTGACGAACGCGCAGTTCGCCGAGTTCGCTCGAGAGACCGGCTATCTTACGATTGCCGAACGGACACCAAAGCGAGAGGATTTTGTCGGGCTGGTGGAAGATGTGAATGTCATTCCCGAAGAAAATCTCGTTGCCGGTTCGGTTTGTTTTAATCCGAAATACGACTGGCGGACGTTGCGAAAAGATTTCGCGTTGTGGCCGTATCAGGTCTGGAAGTACGTTCCCGGCGCCGACTGGAAACATCCCGAGGGTGAGGACTCGTCGATCGACGACATCATGGATCATCCCGTCGTACACATTTCGTGGAACGACGCGGTGGCTTATGCCGAGTGGGCGGGAAAACGGCTGCCGACGGAAGCCGAATGGGAATACGCCGCTCGCGGCGGTCTCTCCGGTAAGATGTATCCGTGGGGAGACGAACTGCATCCGCAGGGGGAATGGGTCAACAATATCTGGCAGGGGACATTTCCCGAGAATAACCGCAATGAAGATTCTTTTATGTCAACTGCCCCCGTCAAGACCTTCCCGGCAAATGGTTACGGACTCTACGAAATGTCAGGAAACGTATGGGAGTGGTGCCACGATTTCTATCGCCCCGATACGTACGCCGACTCCGAACCCAGGAATCCGCAGGGCCCCGAAACGAGTTTTGACCCGAACGAACCGACAATCCCGAAACGCATTCAGCGCGGCGGTTCGTTTATGTGCAGCGACGATTACTGCATCGGCTACCGCGTTTCGGCTCGCATGAAGGGTGACCCCAGCACCGGAACGTCACATTGCGGGTTTCGCTGCGTGAAGTCACCGCGGCGGCAATGACGAATGTCTAAATCCGAATTTCGAATCAAAGACGAAATCCAAATGACCGAATGTCGAAATGCTGTTTCATCATTCGTCCTTTGAACATTCGTCATTCGGACTTGATTCGAAATTGTGGCTTCGACATCCGGACTGAATCCTCATTGCCGCCTGTTCGCCGCTGTGAATGCAGTCGGGGATACCGACTCCCTGATAGGCATTCCCGGCAAGTGCCAGTCGCGGGTGAGCGTTCATGCGTTCGAAAATCACCGACACGCGGGCCTGGTGACCCACGTTGTACTGCGGCATGCCGCGCGGATAGCGGACGACGCGAAGGCAGGTCGGTTCACCGGTTACACCGAGCAGATCGTGAAGTTCATTTCTCGCGAGCTGTTCGAGTTCGGCGTCGCTCAAGTTCACTAACTCGGGTTGAAGCGCCCCTCCGATGAACGTTCGCAGCAGGACTTCTCCCTTCGGAGACCGATCGGGAAATTTGCGGCTTGAAAACGAAATCGCCAGCACGTTTCGCTTCTCGCACGCGGGGACAACCAGCCCGAATGCATCGAGCGAATGCCGTATATCTTGTAATCGATGTCCCGACACCACAACAACACTGCTGGCATATTCGATGGATGTAAGAGCGGTTGCGAGTGGTTCGTCGATGGGTTTTACGAGTTCCGCAGTGCGATAGGCGGGCGTCGTCAACACGACAGCGTCGAACTCTTCAGTCGTGCCGTCACTCGTCGTCAAGGAGTATTTATCGGATGAAAAGGCAAGCGATGCAATCGGCGAGTTGAGTCGTAATGTTGCATGGGGCGAGATTCGCTCGACCAGCCGGTCGATGAGTTCCGACATCCCGTTCGGAAAAGCGACGAACAACCCGTAACGGGCTCCGGAATCTGTATTACGCACCGCAGCAGCTTTCGCGCGGGCCTGAAGTCGCATCGCACGGATCAAACTTCCATGCTCGCGTTCCATTTTCACAAACCGCGGCAACGTCGCGGCGAGGCTGAGTTTTTCGGGATCGGCAGTGTAAATTCCGCCGACCAGAGGTTGCACTAGTCGATCGAGAACTTCATGACCGAACCGTCGGCGGATGAAATGAGCGACGCTTTCGTCGTCAGGTTCGATCCGAGGCGGTACGAAATATTCATACGCCATTCTCAGTTTTCCCTGCAGGCTGAAGATCGGCGTCTTCAGAATCGGCCCGATTTTGCTCGGCGCCATCAGGACGAAACCTTCGGGAACAGGGACCGGTTTGCCGTCGCGAATGACAAGCGAGCCCCGGTGTTTTTCTTCGGTCGCGATGATGCGATCTTCCAAACCGATGCGGTGACAGAGATCGACGCCCCACGGTTTATCGGTCAGAAAGTTATCGGCCCCCTGCTCGATCAGGTAACCATCGAGGGTCAGCGTTCCCACCGCACCTCCCCAACGGGAACCGGCTTCGAACAGCGTGATCTCAAATGGCGACGATTCCCCTCCGAGTTCCACGAGTCGGTGTGCACATGCCAGACCGGTGATTCCCCCTCCGATGACGGCAACACGCTTCGGCCCCGCTTGTGACATGGTCACCTCGTCGTTTCGCACATCAGCGAGATGCGGCCAGTTCGGCGGAGTAATCGTGCACGAACTTCACCAGCGATTTGACTTTTTCGGGATCGGTTCCCGGAAGAATACCGTGACCAAGATTGAAAATATGACCCGGTCGGCAGGCGGCTTCATCGAGAATCCGTTTTGCCTCCCGCTGAATCACCGGCCAGTCGGCAAACAACAGAACGGGGTCGAGGTTTCCCTGAACGGCACGATCGCGACCGACCATCTCCCAGCCGGCATCAAAATCGACGCGCCAGTCGAGACCGATGACTGCTCCCCCCGTTTCACGTATGACCGGGAGCAATGCGGGGTTACCGGTGGCAAAATGAATGAGAGGTACATCTGCCGGCAGGGCGTCGATAATCTTCTTTGAGTAGCGGAGCACGTGTGTTCGATAGTCGTGAGGTGATAAGCATCCGGCCCAACTGTCGAAAATCTGTACTGCCTGGCACCCTGCTTCGATCTGGGCTCGCAGATAATTGATGAGGCTGTCGGTGAGCCGGCTCATGACCGCATCCCACGCCGCGGCGTCGCCATGCATCAGTTTCTTCGTGTGCAGATAGTGCCGCGAGCCACCCCCTTCGATAGCATACGAAGCCAGGGTAAACGGTGCCCCAGCGAAGCCGATCAGCGGGATATCCGCCGGCAAATCTTTGCGGACCCGCTTGACCGTCTCGAAGACGAAGTCGAGCGACGACATGTCACTGACGGCATGAAAACGATCGACATCGGTGGACGTCCGAATGGGATTATGAATCACAGGCCCCTCCCCCTGTGCATATTCCAGATGCAGTCCCATCGGTTCGAGAATCGGCAGCAGATCCGAAAACAAAATCGCCGCGTCGACACCGAGAATCTCACGAGCGGTAAGTGTCACCTCGGCAGAAAGGTCGGGACGTTTGCAGAGTTCGAGAAACGAAACCTGATTGCGAACCGCCATATACTCGGACATGTAGCGGCCCGCCTGACGCATCAGCCAGATCGGCGTCGTCGCGACCGGCTCCCGCCGGCAGGCTTTGAGGAAGAGACTTTGTTGTAATTTTTGAGTCGGCAAGACGGTATTCTCCTTTTCGAATTCATGATTGTAGCATCGGTAAGCCGCGACGCGAAGTCTCTGCACTGCGGAACAGAGCCTTCGCGTTTTTCACATCATCCCATCCACTCAGGTTGGCGGGGGCGCACCGCAGGAAGCCCCCGTTCATGAAACGCTGTCGATACGGGGGCTTCCGCTGCGCAGTGCGCCCCCGCCACCCAACCCATAGTGTTAAACCCGACCGTTCTGTGTAGCGGAACGCGTCTCTAATAGCCCCCGGCCATTGACCGGGGGCGAAAAAGCGTCAGTGAATCGATGCGAGTGATGGCACGTCGAATTCGAATTCGGTATGATCGGCGTTCATCGATATGAATCAGACAACGACGCATTCCAAGATCAATAAGAGGACCAACTCCGTGAAGACCATCAAACAACGACTGGCGGACAATGAAATCGTCATGGCATGTGGTATGGGACGCATTCCGCATCACAATTTCCTGCAGATTCTCGGCATGAATGGCGGCTTTCACGCCGTCTGGTTCGACCAGGAACATACTGGTGTGACACAGGAGCAGATCGAAATCGGCGCGCTCGCCGCTCGCAGTTTCGGCATGGACAGCTTTGTCCGCGTCGCTCCGACCGATTACGCCGTCGTCACCCGTTCGATCGAAGGAGGAACGAGCGGCGTGATGATCGCCCAGGTTCAAAACGCCGAGCACGCCGAGCAGTTCGTCAAATACACGAAGTACGCACCGCGTGGATATCGAGGGCTTAACTCCAGCGGTTACGATGGAAAATTCGGCAACGTGAAACTCGCCGAGTTCTGCGAACAATCGAATAAAGATACGTTTCTGGCGATTCAGATCGAAACGCTCAGCGCTCTCAACGATGCCGATGCGATCGCGGCGATCGATGGGGTCGACGTCCTCTTCGTCGGCCCGGCGGACCTCGGCCAGAGCATGGGACTCACGGGCGATTTCTTCAACCCCAAGTGCATCGAAGCGCTCGACAAAGTCGCCGCCGCCTGCAAAAAGCACGGCAAGAACTGGGGTGTGGTCACAGTAAACCCCGATTACGCCGACATGGTGGTCGAAAAGGGTTGCCGCATTTTGTCCCCGACGAGCGACAACCGCTTGCTGAACATGGGGATCAAAGCGACGAAGGGGGAATACAGCAAGTATTTCTAAAGGCGTACCATGCCCGATCTGTTCGAGGTCAACCTGGTATTGGTTGATGTGCGGTAACGAGCCGCGTAGGCTGGGACGAGTCCCAGCATTGCGTTACAATCTCACGATGCGCCGGTATCGTCGATCACGAGAAGGGTCTGTTTTCTTCTTCACGCTTGTGACACACGAGCGTCGAACCCTCTTGACGACCGAGCACGGTCGGCGATGTTTGAGGGAAGCGATTCACGAGGTGAGATGCGAACATCCATTTGAAATCGTCGCAATCGTCTTGCTGCCGGATCATTTGCATGCCATCTGGGAATTACCACAAGGCGACGGTGACTATTCCACACGTTGGCGGTTGATCAAAGCGTCGTTCACAAGAAGGTGGCGAGATTCCTCGGGAGCGGAGGGAGCCGTTTCCTCCAGCCGCCAGAGAAAAGGGGAACGTGGCGTCTGGCAACGCCGGTTTTACGAACACACCTGCCGGGATGAGGACGACCTTCAACGCTGCATGGACTATGTCCATGTCAATCCCTTGAAGCATGGTCTCGTCGACCGTGTTCGAGATTGGCCGTGGTCGTCGTTTCATAGATACGTTCAAGAGGGATTGTACCCCATCGATTGGGGGAGTAGTGCAGAGTGGTATGGCGATGAGTTCAAGAACGCCGAATGAGAAATGCTGGGACGAGTCCCAGCCTACGGAACTGTTGAGAACTGTTGATAGAGGGTCAATTCATGAGCATCTCTTGTGAAGAATTCATCGTCGACAAACAAGGAAACAAGACCGCCGTTCTTCTCGATATCGAAAGTTATGCAAAACTGCTCGAAGCATGGGAAGAACTGGAATCCATTCGCGCGTACGATTCCACCAAAGCGTCTAACGATGAAGCGATTCCCTTTTCGCAGGCCATGGAAGAAATCAAGGCCCGGCGAAAATGAATGATTTGGTGCTCAATCACGGTGCTCACTTATAGCGAGCGAATCACATGTCCTGGTTGATTCCTGAAGAGCAGAATGACCGCCGGCGTAAAGTCGTTTTGGGATACGAATGGATTATCTATTTCGTCCTGATCGGACCGCTCTTCGTGGCGATGATTCTTGCGTTGTTCTCACCGTGGATTCAGTGGCTGCGGGACGTTGCTCGCTAATGTTTGAGCAACTTCTTCAGCACATACAGCCCTGCGATCAGCAGCAGGCCGTTGGCGACCCATGAACTCCACCAGGCTTCGATGCTGCCGGTTTTCGAGAGGTTCATCAGCAACAGCACCACCGGGTAGTATAGCAACAGAATCGGAGCGAAACAGAACAGGAAGTTTGTCAGAAACTGCTTCTTCGCCTGCAATATCGAAAACGTCGACCCCAGCAGTACGAAAAACAGGCAACTGCTCGACAATGCGAAACGCGTGTGTAATTCGGTCTTGAGTTTTTCTCGTCGGGACGCCCCCTGCAAGACGGGGTTGACGTATTGCAGTCGAAACCCATCTTCGTGAAGCTGGCTGAAACGGCCTGTCGTCATCGCCATCGCGGCAAACATATCGCGCCGCCGTGACAGCGTCGAACAGTCCCCTTCGATTTCTTCAATCTCCTTACGGATGACGTTGATCGTCAGATGGCGCGCTCGCGGATCGCGCCGAACGCTGGGAAGGGGAAACGTATAATCGGGCTGCGCGGCGGCGATGGTCATCTCATCGGGAGTTGAAATCTGCGCGTGGACCATATGCAGAATGACATGCTGTTTTTTCAAATCGAATTCGAGTTCGGCCGATTCCGCCTGAATCACCACCGGTTCGCCTCCCGGACGAGAATACCGAAACGTCGGCATGATCAACGTTTTACCGCGCACATCGCGGACGTTGACCACCAGTCCGAATTCCTTATTGACGACCTGGTGATTGTTTCTCAGCATGTCGAGAAAAATATCTTCCATCGCCAGCGTGACGATTCCCTGTATCTGAGAAACCGCCATTGGAATGAGCTGATCGGCAAGGATCAGCGAACCGACGCTGAGAATCCCTCCCAGCAGAATTGCCGGACTGAGCAGCGAGAGGACGTTGATGCCCGCCGCTTTAGCCGCTGTGATCTCCTGATCGCTCGACATCCTTCCATAGACGACGCAGACCGTCAGCAACAGTGTTGCGGGAATGGTGAACGGCAGCAGGCTGGGAACGACCCAGGGAAGAATCTTGAGCACCTGTTCGGGACCGAGCCCGCTGGCAGAGGCTTCCTGGGCGACGCCGACGAACATCAGCAGGAACGTCAGCACCCCCAGAATGAGGCTGAAGACGCGAATCAACTCCCAAAGAATGTATCGCTGGAGCAGACGCATAATTCGGTATCGACCAGGATCCGTCTCGGTATAGGAAACCGATAAAAGGAGACCGATCCTTCCGATCGGCCCGTACGACAACGATTCCGTCAGTTCGGAATACGGATCGCCGTATATGGGATTTCCGTAATTCTCGTCAAGGTCAATTGTTACGAGATCCAGGGCAAGCAGAATGGTCCCCCGGATTGTAACGGCATCGATGCAATCACGTTCGGTCGATCGGGTGCTCTCGGCATTCCCGTTGCAGGTCTAGCACTTTGCGAGATCCGTTCATCCGTGCCAACTGTGCGATCGGCTAAACTTGCCGCAAGAGGTTCCGTGAACCCGACGAGCCCTGCGATTTGCGTACGGGGTCATTCGCCGTGAAGCCCGACAAATCGGGAGGCCGAAAACTAGAACTGGTCTCGTAACCTGCTGGACGAAGGACTTGGATCTTCATTGTCGTGAAGAACTCCCTTTATCCCGAGGGTTATGAAACGGCATGCCGGAGTGCAGGTTGTCGCTTTGCAGCGGCGGGTGTGCATCAGGCTTCGGCTCCCTCAATACCAGGAAGAAAGGGTAACAACAATGCTCGCGTGGATGGATCAACTCTCGGACGATCAGATCGCTTTGCTGACATGCGGAGGCATTCTGGCGTTTTCCTTTTTCAGTATGTTCGTCAGTGCTCCGCTGCGCAGCCTGTTTCAGCAGCAGAACTCTCAGCGAATGGGAACAATGATTGCCGGTCAACTTCCCGATGCTTCGACCTCTGTCGGGCATTCGCCGTCGATTACGCAGGAAAAAGCGGCGTAATTCCCCCCTTCGGTTCGACCGTTCGTGCCGTCAATAAATCAACATGGGGAATAATCAGAACCGTCATCATGCAGGTGTATTTATCACTGAAGAAAACAGGGTGGATTTCACAGTTTCTTTCGTCGGCTGTACCGGGGAAATGCTATAGACATAGCGTGGATATCGATTTTCAATCTCAATGAGGTACACGAATGTCAACAAGCATAACACTGTCGCGAGCTGTTGCTCCTGTGCGGTCTGACTTCAGTAACGACCCCGATTTCGAAGAGATTTTACATTTGTTTGTAGAAAGCATACCGGCGAAGCAGAAGTGCTTTCGCGAACAATATCTGCACGGAGAATGGAACTCGCTCAAGACCCAGGCGCATCAACTCAAGGGATGCGGCGGCGGTTACGGGTATAACTACCTCTCCGTCGAAGCGTCGAATCTGGAGCGGGCCTGTCTCGCGCAGGACATCGATTTGATCGGTCAAACCTTGAATTCTCTGTTGAATTACATGGAACGGATTACCATTTGAAATTTCCCGTTGCGCACGAAAACGCTGAAATCAGAGTTTTCGGGTGCTGGGATGTCGGTCGATCTGGTATCATGCCGGTGGGCGGAAAGTTCTGCTTTCTACCGGGACATTTCGATCGGGCTTCGGTTATTCGAAGGCGCGACCGTTTGTCTTACGAATGAGCTTGTATTACGGATGAGGAAGTAAATTCTGATTCTTACCACACAATGAGCGTTCAGAAGTCTTTCACGAGGAGTTGGGTCATGCGCTGGGCATTTATCGGTCTGGGAGCCTGCAGCTTGATGGCGGTTGGATACTTCATGGGAACTCACGGCATCGGACATCCCCGTCCCTTGCAGGCACAGGATCAGTTCGGGCCGACCGAAGAAACCGTTACGAAAGTGCAGGAGTCGCTGGAATCGCTGAAAACGGCTATGAACCAGCTATCGAGCGAACAACTTTATCAGCCTGCGACCTCGGGCATTAACGCTTTCGCGATCACCGTCGGCGGCGTGGACGCGATTGGCGATCTCGAATCGGGTCGCGGCGTCGATCCCGAAACGTACGCGGGACTGTATGCCGGTCTCGCGACCGAGGAGGTTGCCGAACATCTGGCAACCAACGAGAACGGTCAGCTGACCTACAAAGATAAAGTCATCCGCATGTATCCGATTTCGCGTCTGAAGAAGGTGTTTGAGGCGCGGATGGCTCTCGCAGGTCAGGGGAGTTCGACGTTTCCCACGTCGGATAATTAAAACAAGACTCTGCAATCTCAGGCAGGTCTCTTGAGTTAGAGTCCGCGACAGATGCAGGATAGGGGCGAACTTCATTGGACGGCTGACCGTCCTGGTAGGTACCCCCCCCCATTTCTAAGTGGCATACAGCCATCGTTTCGCTTAGAATTGAAGGCATCAGCCGTATTTGATTTCATCTCCTGAATGATGAAATATCCGACGGTTTATGGTGTTCAATTCGGTCGGTGGGTGCGTTCATTCATCGATCGCATCATACGACGGCGAGGGAGTCCTGCATGCATTGTCTCGTGCGAACGATAGGTTGTTGCGCACTTTTCGGAATAGCTTTCTCGTTTTCCGAAGTGGTTAATGCGGATGACGACCTCGTATTCTTCGAGGCCAAGATTCGTCCAGCTCTTGTCGAGCATTGCTACAAATGCCACAGTGGTGAATCGAAAGAACTCAAAGGAGCCCTTCGCCTCGATCTCAAAGCGGGTTGGGAAACCGGAGGAGAGTCGGGCGAACCGGCCATCATCCCCGGAAACCCCGATGAGAGTCCCTTCATTAAGGCTGTTCGTCACGACGCCGATGCATCGGCGATGCCACCGAATCAATCAAAGTTGCCGCAAGCGGTGATCGACGATCTGGTTGCCTGGGTGAAACGTGGTGCACCCGATCCGCGATCGGGAAAACTCGAAATCACCAACATTCCCGCCGACTGGAAAACGCTGTACCGGGAACGGCTCGACTGGTGGAGTCTCAAGCCGGTTGCCGAAGTTGAGCCACCAAGCGTCGCCAATGAATCGTGGGTCCGCAACGATGTCGATCGCTTTATTCTAGCGAATCAGGAAGAACAGGGACTTAAGCCGTCGACCGAAGCCGATCGCCGGGTACTGGCGCGGCGACTCAGTTTTGCGCTCACGGGATTGCCTCCTCACCCCCAGATGGTTGAATCATTTCTTGCTGACGAATCGCCGACTGCTTATGACGATCTCGTCGACTCGCTGCTGGCGAGTCCTCACTTCGGCGAACGCTGGGCACGGCATTGGATGGACGTCGTCCATTACACCGACACGCACGGCTACGAATGGGACGTTCCCGCCAAGAATGCCTGGATGTACCGCGATTATCTCATCCGTGCGTACAACGACGATATTCCATATCGGCAACTGATTATGGAACAGCTTGCCGGCGATCTGATCGAGCCGCGCGTCAATCCCGAGAACGGTTTGAATGAATCGATCATCGGTCCGATGGCGTTAAGACTCGGCGAGCGTCGGCACGGTGACAGCGCTCAAACCGAGGGAACGACTCAGGAAGCCATCTCAAACATGATCGACACGATCGGCAAGGGGTTTCTCGGTACAACGCTTGCCTGCTCGCAATGCCACGACCACAAACTCGACGCCGTGCCGCAAACCGATTATTACGCGCTGGCTGGTGTCTTGATGAGCACCCGCTGGGGAGTGCGTTTGGCCGATGCCACCGATCCCAATGGACCGGTCATCGAAGAACTCCGGCGAATCAAACAGGGCATCCGCGCGGAGCTGGTAAAACTCTGGATGGCGTCCCCCAATGAACTCGCCGAGAAAATCAAAGCGACTCCACCTGATGAAAAAGCTGCGGCGGCATTTCCCGAATCCCTCGCGAGCTTCTGTCGCCGTTCGAAGTCGACACCGATCACGGCAGAGGAATTCAAAACCGAACGCGAGCGCCGTATCGCAGAGAACGCAACCAGATTGAAGTTGCTGGCCGATTTCACTGTGGATGATCCTGCCTCTGCCAACGGTTGGCGTTGGGATGGCTGGGGGATGAAGCACGGTCTCGTCCGCGACGGTGAAATCGTTGTGACCGATGAAGGTGACAATGCTCTTTTGCAAATCCTGCCGGCGGGTCGCTGGTCGCATGTCTGGTCGCAACGGTTGGCCGGTGCCGTTCGCAGTTCGCTATTCGATTCGCGCAAGCCGACGACGTTTTCTGTCGGCATTGCCGCCGACAAATTCGCGGCTCAGTCGCTGGTTGTCGATCAGGCATTTCACTCGGAACGAATGGCTTTTCTCAACCAACCGACGCCCGGTTGGTTGACGATGACGGCGGGTAATCTCTCGACGCTCGAAGGAAGCGTCGATCAAAAAGATCGCTTTCTGTATCTTGAAATCGTGACGAAATCGCTGAACAATTATTTTCCGCCGCGTACCGGTTATGGCGGCGTCAGCGAGGAGGAAGTGATCGATCCACGGTCGTGGGTGGGAATCACGAAAATTTACGGGCACCCCACCGGCCAGCCGCCGCTCGATGAACTCGCCCGATTTGCTCCATTGTTTGATAATATGAACGCCCAGACCGAATGGCCACATCGCCTGGCGAATCTGCTCGTCGCTTCGATCGAACGCTTTCGTCGCAATGAATGCAATGGCAATGATGTGCGATTGCTCAATGAAGCCCTCGAGCAAAAATGGCTTGCAAACAATGTGAAGGCGACGCCTCAATTGGCTGCAATGGTGGCGGAATATCGAGACGTCGAACAGAGAATTCAACCCGAACGTACGGTCGGATCGGCCGATGACTGGAATGAAGGACGCAACGAACGTCTTGGTATTCGCGGCTCGTACACCGACCTGGGTGATGAAGTTCCCCGCGGCGGCGTCAGTCTGCTCGGTGCCACACCCGAACGCGAAATCCCCGCATCGACCGGTCGTCTCGAATTGGCACAAAGCATTGCCGATGAGAATAATCCCCTCACGGCCCGCGTGTATGTGAACCGTCTCTGGCATTACCTCTTCGGTGAAGGATTAGTCCGCACGCCCGACGATTTAGGTCATCTCGGACAAATGCCAACTCATCCGGAACTGCTCGATTATCTCGCCGCCCGATTTGTTCGTGAGGGGTGGTCGCATAAGCAAATGATCAAATTACTGGTGACGTCGTCGTCATGGCGGCAGAACAGTCAGCCCGATCCGCTTGCGGTCGAACTCGATCCTGAAAACCGGTTCTGGCATCACCTGCCGATGCGACGTCTCGAAGCGGAAGAAATCCGTGATGCGATTCTCGTCGTTTCCGACCGTATCGACGAAACTCTGTACGGTCCGCCGATCGAACCTTTTCGGTCCGCCGAAGATCATATGAAACGCCTGCTGATCGGACCTCTCGATGGCCACGGACGCCGCAGCATCTACACCGAAATCACGTTGATGGAACCGCCGCGATTTCTGGCGTTGTTCAACCAACCGAGTCCCAAGTACACAACCGGCCGGCGCGACAATACCAACGTCCCCGATCAGGCATTGGCTCTCTTGAACGATCCCTTCGTCGTCGCGATGGCCGAACACTGGAGCACTCAACTGATGACCGACGGTGCGGTGTCGGCGACAGAACGCGCCGAACGGATGTTCGTAACGGCGTTTGCCCGGCCGCCGCATCCTGAAGAAACCGTCCGGGTGGTTCAACTCGTCGAACGAAGCGCCGAGATTCGCAAAGCGGATTCCGCATCGCTTCTCGAATGTCGGTCTGCGTGGCAAGACGCCGCTCATGCCATCTTCAATCTTAAGGAGTTCATCTATGTCCAATAGATTGTGGCAGCGCTCCGATCACGGGTGTCCCGGTTGCGAATTTCCCGCACTTTCGCGGCGAGATTTCCTCAATCGCTCGAGCATGGGCTTCGGTGCACTCGCCTTCGCCGGACTGACACAACAATGGACTGCTGCGGAGACCGGTGCTGCGAAAACACACCTCGCCCCCCGCGCGAAGCATGTCATCTTTCTGTTTATGGATGGCGGCGTCTCGCATGTCGATACTTTTGATCCCAAGCCGGAACTCGCGAAACACAACGGCCAACCGGCCAAATGGCGTCCCGACGTCCTATCGCAATCGATCAGCGCCGATCGCAAATGGTTGGGGAGTCCCTGGAAGTTCCACCAATATGGCGACGCTGGTCTATGGGTCAGCGATCTCTTTCCTCATATGGCAGGGATCGTCGACGAGTTGTGCATCATCCGCTCGATGATCGGCGAATCGCCTCTGCACGGGGCACAGTCACTACTGCTCCATACGGGACGTTCGATTGGCGCGGCTCCGAGTTTAGGGTCGTGGCTCTCGTACGGACTCGGCACCGAAAACGAACAACTCCCCGGCTATGTGTTGTTGAATAACGACTGGATTCCTAACGGTGGCTTCGACAATTTCGCCAGTTCGTTTCTACCGGCGACGCATCAGGCGACGATGGTGCGCTCGAAAGGAACGCCGGTCGACAATATTATTCCGGCTGACGCCGTCGCTTTGCAGCGGGCGAAACTCGATTTCCTTCGTGCGCAGGACGGCGATGTCGCCGAGTCGCGAGGCGGCTCGCAGGATATCGAATCGGCAATCCACAACTATGAAATCGCCGCCCGTATGCAAACGCTGATTCCAGACCTCTGTAACGTCGATGGAGAAACGCAAGAGACGCTGAAACTGTACGGTGTGACGCGGGCCATCGATTTCGACAGATACTATGCTCTTCAATGCTTGCGAGCCCGGAGGCTCGTCGAAGCGGGAGTTCGTTTTGTTGAAATCACCTGCCCGAACACGCACGCCAACAATTCTCCCTGGGATCAACACGGCGAGTTGAAAAAACGTCACGCCGAGAATGCCCGCATCACCGATCAACCGGTCGCCGCGCTGATCATCGATCTCAAACGCAGAGGCTTACTCGACGACACGCTCGTTGTCTGGGCCGGTGAAATGGGACGCACGCCGCACAGTTCCGGCACAGACGGCCGCGACCACCATGTCAGTGGTTATACGATCTGGATGGCAGGGGGTGGTATCCGTGGCGGAATGACATTCGGAGAAACCGACGAAATGGGGATGAGTGCCGTCGAAAATAAACTCGATATCCACGACATTCACGGCACGATTCTGCATCAACTGGGAATCGATCACGAACGGCTCACGTTTCGCTTTGGCGGCCGCGATATGCGATTGACCGATGTGCATGGCCGCGTAATTCAAGAGATCTTAACTTAAAACGTTTTGCCGCGACGCAACGCAGAGCGTCGGCTATTACAAAAATCTTCATTCATCAATTGCTTGTTCATTCGACGATTCGCTCACTATTGATACGCAAGGACCGTCATGCTTCGCTACACTCTCTCGACACTGTTGATGTGCATTCTGTTCATGACATCGTCTTCCCTCTTCGCCGCCGATGTGCTCAAGATCGATTTGAACGAACCGAAGGCCGGTCGAGACTGGTTGCTGCTCGATAAGACTGCGAAAATTGAACAGGGCGAACTCATCTTCGACGGTCGCAAGCAGATTTCGCGGGCGATTTACACTCCACTCGAGTGGAATGACGTCACGCTCAAGGCCAGGTTTTTTGTCGAACCACAGGATGCCGGCGTGCTTGCATGCGGATTTATCATCCGTGCTGTCGATGGTCGCAATTACTATTATGCACATTTCGATCGCGGCCAGGCGATTCTCGTCCGGTACAGTACAGGGTCCGAGTGGAACGAAATTAAACGCGTCAGCGGACTCGATAAACCAGCGGGACAGTGGCACGACGCACAGCTCGAATGCGTCGGCAACACGCTCAAAGTCTCGCTCAACGGCAAGCTCCTCTACGAAGCAACCGATGACCATCTCCAAGCCGGGCGTATCGGGTTTTATGGGAGTCAGGGTCTGGTCCACGTGAAAGATATCGAAGTCATCGGCGAGGCGACGGCAGCAAACGGCGAATTCACGTTTCCCAAACCGAACTACACCATCGTCTGCGATGACGCCGGAGCCGGCGCGTACGAGGCATTCCCCGATATCTGTCGTCTCAGCGACGGTCGTCTGATGTGCGTGTTTTACGCGGGATACAGTCACGTTGCTCTGCCGAACGAACACCTCCCCAAAGGAGGCCGCATATCGTATTGTCTTTCGGACGATGAAGGTCAAACCTGGTCCGACGCACAAGTCTTATACGACGGCCCCGACGACGACCGCGACCCGTCGATCGTGCAGCTTAAGAACGGCCGATTGATCTGCAATTACTTTTCGCTCGCGAAAAGCGAGAATCCGAATGTTCCCTATGTGGGATTGGGAACATGGATCGTGACCTCCGAAGATTTGGGCGAAACATGGTCCGAACCACAGCAAATTTCCAAGACGTACTATTGCAGTTCGCCGATTCGCGAACTCTCGACGGGTCGTCTGATACTCGGGCTCTATGCCGAACAAGCCGGTTCGGCCAACGGTGCCGTAATCTACAGCGACGATGAAGGTAAAACGTGGAGCAAAGAAATCGACATCGACAACGGCGGCACCCGGCTCGATGCGGAGACCGATGTCATCGAACTTGACGATGGCACGCTCTACGCGGCTCAGCGTCCGGTCATGAGTTATGCGACATCGACCGACAAGGGGGAAACTTGGACGGTCTCGAAACCGATGGGCTTTGAAGGCCATTGCCCGTACTTCTTGCGTACGAACGACAACGTAATCCTGCTCGGCATCCGCCTGCCGAACACCAGCCTGCGGTACAGCCTCGACGAATGCAAAACATGGAGCGAAAACGTCCTCATCGACGACGTCATCGGCGCGTACCCCTCGATGGTCAACCTCAAAGACGGTACGGTCCTGATCGTCTACTATGAAGAAGGGGGTGGTTCGAACATCCGCGCCAAGAGACTGAAGGTCGACAAGACCGGGGTCGAAATTCTGCCGTATGAAGCTGAAATAATAAAGGTCATAAAATAGTTATGGCCAAATGCGATCAAGGTTATCTCTGTGACGTCTGCGGCGACGAAGTCGATAACATTCAAGAGAGCGATTTGTATCTCCGCTATGTTATTGGCGATATCGACGGGCAGGCGCTGTTGCAGCAACCCGAGCGGCATATTACGTGCAACCCGATGATGGCGCAGTTCATCGTCGATGAAAATTTTCCTCCGGTGACGATGGAAGGTCCGTTCGCAAAGAATAATCTCGACACCGAGGATGTCCGACAGCGCGAAGATTTGATCACACGCGGCTGGAGGCGGTTGCAGGAACTTCCACAACCGGGCTTGTCGATCGGTTTGTATCCGCTACCAGAAGTCATCGCCTTGCGCGGTGACTGATCGATGGTGCGAGTGACGAATTTTCATACGCGCCGCGACCGTAAGAGAGCGGTCAACGAAGCGGTTAAGCCATACACGACCGGACTGCTTTGTGACCCGTGCGGCTCGTATTGATGGATTCGCTTGCACAAGAACGTTTACCGCTTGTCACTCCCCCGACCGCACAATACGTCCTATAATACCATCTGAACGAATCGCGTTTTACTCAACTCACGGTGACATCGATATGCACGTAGCCATCTTAACGGCGGGAGGAGCCGGAATGTTTTGCGGCTCGTGCATGCACGATAACACCTGGGCGCGGGCGATGATCGACCGAGGGGTCGAAGTCTCGCTACTTCCCGCGTACACGCCGGTGCGGGTCGACGAGCCAAATCTCAGTCAGCAACGGGTGTTTCTTGGCGGGATCAATATCTATCTCGCCGCCCGTTCACGAATCTGGAGAGCCATGCCGAGGTTCATGACACGGCTGCTCGATCATCCGTGGGTCATCAATTTCAGTACGAAGTTCGCCGTCAGTAATGACGCTCATGATCTCGGCGAGTTGACGCTCGCTTTACTGGCGGGAGAACAAGGCCCCGAAAAAGCCGCCGTGCACGAACTCGTCACATATTTTACGAATCACTTGAAGCCCAACGTCATCTGCTTCAGCAATGCGCTGATGGTCGGCGTGCTGAAGACTCTGCGTCAACAGTTTCGCGGTAAGCTTTATTGCGTGCTGCAAGGGGACGACATCTTTCTCGAAGAACTCGTCGAGCCGTATCGGTCGCAGGCTCTCGATATCATGCGTAAGCGTGTGCAGGAATTCGACGGCATCATCGTGCACAGCAAGTATTATCGCGACTTTATGGCAGATTACCTGGCGATTCCGTTGGAAAAATTTCACGTGATACCGCTTGGAATCGACATGACCGGGCACACCGGAATGCCGGGTGAGCGCCGGTTCGACGAATTCACCATTGGTTATTTTGCCCGCATCTGCCCCGAGAAGGGCCTGCATGTGCTCATGGAGGCGTTCGACCTTCTACATGCCCGACAACCGCGAGCAAAACTGCGCGTCGGCGGCTATCTTGGCCCGCGAGATCAGACGTATTTCCAGAAACTCTCACTGCGCGCGAACGGCTGGGACGACGCGTTCGCGCATATCGGAAGTCCCGAAACGCATGCAGAGAAGGTGGCGTTTCTCTCGTCGCTCGATGTGCTTTCAGTGCCGACGACGTATCGCGAACCAAAAGGATTATATGTACTGGAAGCGCTGGCCAATGGTACGCCGGTCGTGCAGCCGCGGCATGGGTCATTCCCCGAGATGCTCGAACAGACACGCGGCGGGACGCTGGTCGAGCCGGACAACCCTCAAGCCCTTGCCACAGCCCTTGAAGAATTGCTGCTTCAGAAAGAACGACGCCTGCAGTACGCGCGTGAAGGTTACGATCTCGTCCGTCAGCACTACGGCCTGGAAGAAATGGCCCGTCGGTCGATCGAAATTTTTAGTTCGAACGATTGAGTGGTAACGTCATTATCATCGCAAAAACAATCGAGACGGCGATCCAGAACGGCGGACCGAACACGACCGTGGCGTTGAAAATCACAACGACGAACAGTGCGTGCATCAGAGCATGCAATCGGTGGTAACGTGTGCGGTACCCTAGCGGGTCGCTCCACCACCAGACAATGTCCGCCATCCAGACGAGCGTGAAAACGTAATTTACATACACTCCCCCTCCCCACCCCCAACCGAACAGTTCGCGCATCCGTTGGGCGGTGTGATTCCACGCGGCGGTCTGGCTCCAGTGGTGAGCAAATTGAAACGTGCAATACAGGTGCACAACGCACATCACTCCCCCGAGAGTCCAGCTCCAGCGACGGGCCGCTTCGCCGATGCGTGAAGGAAAACGCTCTCCGGCGATGCGAAACAGATACGCAAAGACGGTCAGACGGGCCGTCCAGGCGATCAGAAATTCACCCCACGCCGCGTCCATCGTAATCCTTAATCGGGTTCGCTCGAATTCCCTGACGTCGCGCGTTACAGTAACGGGCAACGCGATAACCATAATCAATTCCCCGGCCAGACGACAGGCCGCCTACGACTCGATAAGGTGCGAACGATGACCATCGTGCATGATTTGACGCAACAGTTACAGCGAAAGAATGACTCAAAAATTGTGCTGCTCGTGGCAGACGGACTCGGCGGGTTACCGCTGACACCAGGTGGCAAGACCGAACTCGAAACGGCGAACACACCACATCTCGATGCACTCGCTGGCCGGGGTTCACTGGGAGGGAGCATTCCCGTGCTCCCCGGAATCACCCCCGGCAGCGGACCCGGACATCTCGGCCTGTTCGGATACGATCCGCTCGAATACCGCATCGGCCGCGGCGTGCTCGAAGCGCTGGGCATCGATTTCGAACTCGGTCCCGACGACGTCGCCATCCGCGGGAATTTCTGCACGCTCGATGCACAGGGCAACATTTCCGATCGGCGTGCGGGACGCATCGCCAGCGACATCGGCGCCAAACTCTGCGAGAAACTCGATCAGATTACGATTCCCGGTGTCGAGGTCTTCGTCCGTCCGGTGAAGGAGTATCGCTGCGTCATCGTCTTCCGCGCCGCGGGACTCGCGGGTGATGTTCACGATACCGATCCGCAGAATACGGGAGGTCCACCGCTCGCTCCACAGGCTCGCAACGAACAATCACGCGGAACCGCCGAAATCTGTGTAGAATTCCTGCGGCAGGCACGCGGCGTCCTCAAGAACGACGCACCTGCGAATTTCCTCACGCTTCGCGGCATCGACAAGCTCCCCGCGATTCCCCGCTTCGAAGACGTTTATGGAACGCGAGCGGCGGCGATCGCCGTTTATCCGATGTATCGAGGTCTGGCCCGGCTAGTCAGCATGAGTGTGCTCGATGCAGGGCAGACGTTGTCCGATCAGATGGATCGACTCGAAAAGGTCTGGAACGATTACGACTTCTTCTTTATCCATTTCAAATACACCGATTCGACCGGCGAAGATGGCAACTTCGACGCCAAGGTAAAACGAATTGAAGAACTCGACGCTGTCATCCCGCGCATCACCTCGCTCAAACCCGACGTCATTGCCGTTACGGGAGATCACAGCACTCCCTGCAAGATGAAATCGCATAGCTGGCATCCGGTGCCGGTTCTTATCGCTGCAGAGAACTGCCGTTACGACAATGTAACGACATTCGGCGAAACGCAATGCCGACTGGGGGGACTCGGTCAGTTCGAAGCGAAGTATCTGATGCTGCAATTGTTGGCTTATGCAGGCCGGTTGGATAAATACGGAGCGTGAACGAATTTCAGCGTGCCTCTGGCGGTGCGTCCGCCAGTCTGTTTTTCATCAACGACAAACGCGGGCGAACATCATGTCACAAACGGCGGTTACAGAAACGTGGTCACGTACGCGCCCCTGTGTCGGAGGCCGCGAAGGAGCTGTCGCGTGCGGGCATCCGTTGGCGGCACAAGCCGGGTTCGACATTCTGCGGAGCGGCGGCAATGCAGTCGATGCCGCTATCGCGATGGCCGTTGCCGTCGGAGTCGTCGAACCGTACATGAGCGGAGTCGCCGGCAACGGGCTGATGCTGATTCATCTCGCCGATGGCACAACGACGTCGTTGAATTTCACGGGATATCCCCCTCAAAACACCCGACTCGATTTACTCACTCCCGACGAGACCGACGTTGGCCCGAAAGCCACGATGGTTCCGGGAAACATCGCCGGTTGGTGCACGGCATTGGAAAAATATGGTTCGAAGACTCGCGGTGAGGTATTTGGACCGGCAATTTCTCTCGCTCAAGAAGGGTTTCCGCTGCTTCCCTTCAATGTGCGAATGATTGAAGGCAATCTTTCGCGGTTAAACACATCGGGATCAGACGTCTTCAATCATCCCCCTATTCGCATTGGTGCGATGCTCAAACAGACCGACCTCGCCCGCACGCTGACCGATCTGGCTCAGGTCGGGTCGGACTTATTCTACAAGGGGGGGCTGGGCAAAACGATTGCAGAATATATTCAATCGCTAAATGGCTTTCTTTCGTCGTCGGATTTGGCGGCATTCGCACCCGAATGGCAAGCGCCGATAAGCGTGAAATACCGCGACTGCGAAATCGTCACCTGCGCACCGAACTGCGAAGGCTTTCAGATGTTGCAGACGCTCAAGTTGCTTGAACCGTTCGAGCTGTCGCAACTCGGCCATAACAGCACGGCGTACGTGCATCTTCTGACCGAGGCGATGAAGCTCGCCGTCGCTGACCGAATAGCCTGGAGCGGCGATCCGAAATTGTATCCTGTTCCGGTCGAACAGTTGCTTGCCGACGATTACATCAAACGCCGTCGGCGACTTATCGATGACGAACGGGCGTCGTTCAGCGAAGGAGAACGACCGTCACGGCTCCGTCCGCCTCAATCGGTTCCCGCCGGAACACCCGAAGGAATGACGACGCACATGGCTGCCGTCGATGTCCAGGGAAATTCAGTCTGCATCACACAGTCGTTCGGTAACGGTTTCGGCAGCGGCGTGATGATTCCCGGAACCGGATTATTCCTCAACAACTTCATGTGGTGGGCCGAGATCGATCCGGAGGTTCCGCCGCGACATCAGGCGCGACCCGGACAGAAATGGTCGTGCTGCATGTCTCCGTTGCAGGTTTATCGCGATGGAAAATTCTGGTTCTCGATTTCGACGCCAGGGAGCTGGGGAATATTGCAAACGACCGTGCAGATGCTGCTGAACATCATCGAGTTTGGTATGGATCCGCAACGGGCCATCGACGCTCCGCGATTTCGCCTCTGGGAAGGAACGCGCATTCAAATGGAAAACCGCTTCGATGGTGCGGTCCGCGCAGAACTGGCGGCGAAGGGGCACCAGATCGAAGAACTTCCCGCTTTCTCCCACTTTGTCGGAGGTGGCCAGGCGGTGATGATCGATCCCGAGTCGGGGGCACGCCTCGCCGGTGCCGATCCGCGGCGGGACGGCTATGCCCTCGCGTATTGATCGGTCTCTGTTGTCTTTCGCTTCGGTTCCCAGATTCGCAGAATACGTTGAATTATATCAACTCCGACGGCAACACCGGATCCTGCATGTTCCGACGTACTGCATCCTTAAGCTGCAACACCACGGCGTGCTTGTGATTGGCCACCTGCTGCTCGGTGATGCCGATCTGTGCAGCGACTTTCTTGTTGGGCCAGCCGCGCGACCATAACAGCTCGATACATTTCAGCCGTTCGAATTCGCGGCGGGCGATCCACTGTACGATCAGGTGTTCGAGCGTCTCGGCGATGATCTTCGATTCGTGCTGCCGGCGTTCGACGCTACGCATCAAACTCGATACAGCCCGCTGCCGGCTCACAAACCGTCCGGAATCAGCTTCTGCACCGTCAATCAATCGGGGGCGTCGCCCTTCCTTGCGCAGAACGTCGGTGAGTTTATGCGCTGCGATCGAAAAGAGATACGTTTCGAGTGGCGTTGTATCGTTGTAGTTCGGCAGACTGCGCAAGAACCCGAGAAACGTCTCTTGTACCACGTCCTCTGCGGCGGCGGCGTTGTTCAGTCGCGAGTAGGCGAACGCGAACAACCGACGTTCGTACCGGATGATCAATTCTTCCCACGCCGATTCTTCGCCGCGCCGGATTGCCGATATCAGAAGTGAGCCGTGATCGGACATATGTCGAGGAATGAGTCAAAGGAAGGTTGTTCAATTCAGGCAACAAGCAACAGCACCGGCAGCGTCCCTCCGATAATCGACGCGGCGACAATGCGGCCGCGCCAGCTCCCTTGAGTCCATTGAAAGACTCTCAGGCCGATCGCGAGGCAGAAGCATTCCCACGTTATCACACCGAAGCCAAGTCCCATGGCCCATGTCCGCTGACGGGAAATCGTTTGCCGGCGATGCTCCATGAGAACCTTCAAACGTTTGGGATCGTTCGGCACTTTCAAATACACCTGATACATCGTCGCCGAAACGTTGCCGAGCGAGTGCTGCTTCTCTTCGATAAACGTATCGGCCACGGCGTAACTGCTGACAAGCTGCGGCGGCAAGTCCCATGTGTAACCGGTATTGAGCAGGTCAAACCAACCGTCGTATTGGTCGGCTGAATGAATGACGATGTACTGCAGATGCTTCACTGCGGCACGCAGGGCCACAGCTTTTGCTTCCTCAACCGTTGCGAAGGGGCCGCTCTCGAATACCCAATATGGAAGATTCACAATTGCGGGCAGTGCACGATCGGCATATGCGATCGATGATGTGGAACCACCGGTTGTCTCTGATGATGAATTTTGTTCTGCTATCCGCTCTTTTTGCGCCAGTCCCGTCTCGACCCAATCGGGACGCTGTTCTGCCCTCAATGACGATGCAAATATCATCATGACGACGACACACAGCAAAACAGGGAGTTTTGATGAGATTAACGGATACAACATATCGCTACTTTTTCTTCTTGCCAGTCCCCGGCGGCGGTTGGCCGTAACTTAACGACGAAAGCTGCACCACGCTTGAAATCACGGCAGCCCAGGTCAGAGCCCAGTTCATGGGGAACGCCCAGAATACGGTAATGATAAAACTTGCGAAAACCGTTGTGAATACGGCCCATGTACGAAACCGTTTCAGACGAAACGCTGTTCCTTGCTTCCACCATCTCACCAGTGCGAATAGCATGAAGAAGAATAGCGCGTAGCCGAACCACGTCGGCTCACGCACGACGCCGAGCAGAGGTTGCCGGCCGAGATGATCGAAAATACCGACCATTCCGAAGTGACCTTCTTCGGGAAGGTTTAGCGGAATCAGCAACCACAAATCGAGTAGATACGCCACCGTCCCGACCGCGATTCCTATAATTCCACTTATCAGCCGACAAGTTCCGCCGTCCCAGTCTCGCCATTCGCCGAGCCGAATAGGAAGCAGAAGTCCCCAGACGCTCAGTATGGTGACAGCTCCGAAGAACCCGACCATACCGAAATCCCACTCGCGCGATAATCCGACGAGTTCTCCATGCGCGGTGTGAATCGTTCCATGAAACGGCACTTCGACGCCGAATTGCGAACTGACGACCGTGAGGCCTCCAGTGAGCAATACGGTGCAAATCACCGAGATGATCATTTCCCATGCCATGCGCTGTACCTGATACGAGAGAGGTCGTGATACGACAATGGGGGGAATTGATTTCGCACGCGGCGCAGCAGTCCGTTGTGATGCTTCTTCGACAACTTCTAATTCATCAACTTGAAAATTTGTTTTGGGTGGCAATGGTGTCGGCGAACGATGACCGTGACGTTTCGGAGGAGCATAAAAGTAGTGCGGTCGAATTTGCCGCCAGACGAGATATAACCCGCCGACTATGAACGGCGTGGCTAACCAGAGGGGCATAAAACTCAAAGAACTCCTTAGTCCCACGAGAAACAATATTGCGCCGAAAAGTCCGATAACGATCGCGAGGAATCCATCGCGAAGTGCTTTGAAGACATACGCGAATTCAGACGGTCCGGCATCGAGCCCCGTAGATTTATCATGCGAACGGGACCGTCCGGCGACGTTCTGAAATCCCTTCTCGAATGAATTCTCAGGAGGAGCCTGAGCAGACGTCGATGCGACGTACGGTTCCGATGTCCCCGTCTTCACCGCACGCTCGAACGCCGATCGTAATTCGTCGACGCTTGCAATCCGTTTGTCGGGATCTTTTTCAAGAGCCCGCGCCAATACCGATCGTACCGGAGTCGGACACCGCGACAGATCGGGCTCACCCGTGAGATGCTTGAACAAAATTTCGGCGACTGTCTCACCTTCAAACGGCAATTCGCCGGTGAGCATCTCGACGAGCATTACTCCCAGGCTGTAAACGTCGACGGTCCGGCCGTATTTTCCGTGTGCCACTTCGGGGGCCATGTAATACACGGTCCCTACGCTTTGAGTTTGTGCACTCTTCTTGCTCGGCGAAATGATTTTCGAGAGACCGACGTCTCCGATCTTCACATGGCCGTGATCCCAGAACAGATTGGCTGGTTTCAAATCGCGATGCACGACGCCGCTGCGGTGCATGTAGGTCAGTCCTTCGGTCAATCCATTGAGCCACGCGAGGACTTTCTCCATCGGCATACCGCGCGGGTACTCGGCGATCATCTGGTCGAGCCGCTGTCCGCTGACGTATTCCATCACAATCCAATGGTCGCCATCGTCGTCTTGTCTAATGTCGAAAATCGTCACCAAGTGCGGATGCTTGAGATTCAGGCATTGCGTTACGCCGCGCAGTTCAACGTCGACATCCTGCCGCAGCAGTTTAAGCGCGACCTCCTTGCCGGCGTCGCTGACGGCGAAATAAACCTCACCGAAGTGTCCACGATGGACGGCCCGTTTGATGGTGAAACCATCGAGCGGCCTCGATTCGGGCGCGTAGGTGAACTTCATGATTGTTCCTCCTTCACGTCCTCCAACCGGAAGCGCAATCCGTCGACTTCGACAGTCGACGCGCCATGGACGATCGCATTCATGCCGCGCGGCTCATCGTTCACATACATTAAACTCTCGGTCCGGCAGGAGAGTCCTGCATCGCCCGGTGTCATCCGCACTTCACCCGAGACGTCTCCGCAGACGATGTGGTGAGATTTTCGCGGACCGAGCAGACAGCAATCGTGCACGAGGACGACGGCGTCGAGTGTCTGCACCGAACGATGCGCACTGACAAGTCTGAGTACGCCGGTAAGGCTTAACGGATGCGGCTGCGTAAATTGCAGACGAACGGCCGAATCGTCCCCTGCCCCACCGGTTGGACGGCTCGCGTTCGCATCGGTCAGCGTCAGAATGGTTCCGTGGCGCAGCGGCAACGCCGATGCGACGGTCGATCCTGAGATGTTCATCGGCCCGGCGGGATGCACGACAAATCCTTCATCACTACGAGTGATCTCGACATGAATTTGCGATAGCGTCGACCAGATCGACCAATCGGCGGCGTGATTCTTCTCGGACGGACCGCCGATCGTAAACGTCGGTTTGAACGACATCACATAAACCCCCACGCCATCGATCCACAGACGCAGTATTTCTGCACCTTTAACGCGTGGACTCGATGGAGCCGCGTGCTTCCACATGGCGGGCTTTCGTAAGTGGATTTAATGACCGAACGTCGATGCCTCATCCATTATAACGGCTGAGAGGATAAACGGTTCACAGTCTGCAAAGTTTTTCGAAATTCGTTTTCGTGTTTTCGCCAACTCCACTTAGCTGCGCTAGTGATTACTCGGCCTGTGTCATATTGATACTTTTTGGTGCTGTTCCAAAGTAGCTGTCGATTTTGGTCACTACGTCTTGCCGGTCGGCGATCTCTTTTTCGACCGGGATCAGCCCGTTGAACTGCTGCGGCACGTCGAGCATTTTTTCTTTGACGTCGAGCTGCTTATTGAGTTCGGTGATTAACGTTTTCGCGCGATTGAGCTGAGAATCGTCGATTTCAACGTATTGTACGGCCTCTGCAGCCTGAATCGTCTGATGCCGGGCTTCAAGTTGTTCGATTTCGACGGCAAGCGTCTGCTTCGTCGCCAGTAGCGTTTCGAGTTTCTCCTGATTAGCGGCGAGCGCCTTCTTGCGGGCTTCGAGAATGTTTCGTTCACGTTGCATCCGTTCGTCGGCATTCTGAAATTTCGAGAAGCGCAGCTCAAGATCATGGCGGACCTGATCTGCCGAGTATTGATGGCTGGCGTACACGAATTGCGATTTTCCCGAATCGAGGTCAGCTCGCATATTTAGAATGACCTCTTTCTGATCGGCCATTTCCGTTTCAGCGATCGCAAGCTGTTGTTCGAGATGTTCGACATCGACCTGTTGTTCGGCGATGATGTGCATGCATTGGCGGATTTCGGGGACGAGATTTTCGACCACTTCGCGGGCCCGCTGCATTTCAAATTCAAGCGGTACCTCGGCTTTGATTGCATTCCGAACCTGCCCGGTCCCCGTGCGGACGTAACTCCACACATCGCGCCCGAACGCAAACGTCATCACCCCAGCGGCCACCAATCCTCCAACGATCAATTTGCGAATCATGATATGACTCCCCTTTTTTAAAACCTGTATGCTCTATGATCCCTCTCCACATCAGGTCATTCGCCCGTCGGGAGAAAATCTTGGGAGAATTCCGGAAAAAATCTAAAAAAGTAAAGTAATGACCACAAAAACGTGATGAACGCAAAGAAATAAGCCACTTTTTACACGAAAAGTTTTCTATACCATTCCCATTCGCGATTTATCCTACGTATATAGTCTCCCCTTTGCGAACGTTGCGACTTCGTGGTCCTGACTTCCTGCTCTTTGGGAAAGGATATTTCGGAAGTTTCAATTGAGTCTCCCTGCCGATTTGATATATAAACCCGCATTTCCCATTTGACTTCCCGAACTTTGGCACGCGATTTGCGCCAAGCCCTTCAAAACAAG
>JAQCEJ010000008.1 GCA_027618475.1 Planctomycetota bacterium
TCGCAGCTATACTCAGGGGCACGCCGTTTGGGTAGATTGTCCGGTGTGTGCCGGGCCTTGAACGGCTACTAGAATTGAAAGACGCCGATTTGTATTCGATGCAGTTTACGGAGTGAAATCTGGTGACCTGACTCGTTTCTCATCGCCTCGCGTTGGTTTTCGTTCACTGGGCGGGTATCATGAACGAGATGATTCACTACAAGCAGTTACATAACCCTCTGGACGATGGAATTTTCGGGGCCATTGGTACGTTTACTCTGTCGCCAACCGGGTTATGAAACCAGTTCTAGTCATTCGCTTCGCGCATTTGAAAGGAACCTCGACATGTCACAGCCTACGACTCGCCGACAGTTCTTGAAAACGTCTTCCGAATTCGCCGCGATGTCGGCGGCACTTTCTACCCTGGGAGGCGTCCACGTGTTTGGTGAAGAAAAACCGGCGAAGTTGCGGTTGGGAATTATCGGCTGCGGCGGGATTATGAATCATCACGTCTCGAACCTCGCGGCGCGAAAGGCTCCGGTGTCGGTTGCCTGGTTCTGCGATATCGACCCGGCTCAGATCGAGCGCATCAGCGGGCATCTCGAAGGGTATCAGACGACGGTTCCAAAGCAGACATACAAATACGAAGACGTAATCGCCGATAAAGACGTTGACGCAGTGATTATCGCCACGCCGCATCATTGGCATGCCCCGATCGCGATCGCCGCGATGCAGGAAGGGAAAGACGTCTATATCGAGAAACCGATTTCGCACGTCTACAACGAAGGGCACGCGATCATCGAAGCGGCGAATAAGTACAAGCGCGTGGTGCAGCAGGGAAGCCAGATGCGATCGAGCCCGGTCACGGCGAAGGCTGAAAAACTGCTGAAGGAGGGAATCATCGGCGAAGTGAAAGTCGCCCGCGCGTGGACGGCGGAAGTCCGCAACAACGTCGCTTCGGTTGCCGACAGTTCGCCTCCGGAGGGGGTCGATTACGACCGCTGGCTCGGCCCGGCTCCGAAGCGACCATTTAACAAGTATCGGTTTCATGCGACATGGCGCATGTTTCGCGATTACGGCAACGGGGAAATCGGCGACGACGGCATCCACGACATCGATATGGCGTGCTGGGGCCTCGGCGTCACATCGGTTCCGAAGTTAATAACCGCTCGCGGGGGTTACATGCTGTCCGGTGAACGGGCCAGCGAATACCCCGATAATATGACCGTGACGTACGAATATCCCGATGGCCGTATGATCATTTACGAAAACTTGCCATTCACAAAATATGGCATGCACGGATTCGACAACGGCAACGTCTTTTATGGCACAAAAGGGTATATGGTCTTTTCGCGGCGCGGGGCTTTCAGCGTGTTCGATGAAAACAACAAACCCGGCCCGACCGAAGGACGAGAAATTCGCGGCAGCCGCGGTTATGACGAGCACATGGACAATTTTTTCGAGTGTATTCGTACGCGAAAACTAACGCGTGCCAACGCCGAGACCGCGCATCGTTCGTGCTCGCTGGTGCATTTCGGCGAGATTGCCTATCGCACGAAGGGGCAGTTGGAGTTCGACGCCAAGACCGAGCAGTTCGTCGATTGCGACGAAGCGAACGCGATGCTGACGAAAGATTACCGCGATCCGTATCTGTTGCCGAATCTGGCGTGAGAATTCTTCTGCCGGAATAACAGGATTTCCAGTTGATGCGATCGTTCCGCAAATGAGCAGCGGTTAGCGAAAATTTTTCAACTTGCACTTGAACTTTGCTTTGCCATTTGTCTGTGCTGTACTATCTACATATTACAGTGGTACGGTAACATGCTCATCAACATCAACCCCACGAATGGACTGGCCGTTTACGACCAGATTGCCCGGCAGATCAAATTTGCCGTCGCCAATCGTGTGCTCCGGCCCGGCGATCTGGTCCCGTCGGTCCGCGAACTCGCCAAAAATCTGGCGATCAATCCCAACACCGTTGCGCGGGCTTACCGCGAACTTCAGGCCGAACAGATCATCCAGACCGTCCGTGGCACGGGACTGGAAATCACCGTCGCGGCACCGGAAATCTGCCGTAATGCACGCCAAGAACTGATTCGCCTCCGCCTTCGCGAAGTTCTCGAAGAAGCCGGACGAAGCCAGTTGAGTCGGACGCAGGTCAAACAGCTTTTCGACAAAGAACTTTCGCAATACGACGAAACAGGGAACGCATCATGAACCCGGTTTTCCATTTCGACAAGGTCACGAAACGATTCGGCGCGCAAGTCGCCCTCGATGAATTCACGCTCGCAGGCGAACCAGGAAGCGTCATCGCGCTGCTCGGTGAAAACGGAGCCGGCAAGACGACAGCGATTCGCATTCTGCTCGGTCTGCTCGAACCCGATGAAGGCGCGGCTCAGGTCTACGGCCTCGACAGCCGGACGATGGGACAGGAGATTCGCCGTCGCGTCGGTTACGTTCCCGATCGACCCGTTCTTTACGACTGGATGACCGTCAGCGAAGCAGGCTGGTTTGTCGCCGGGTTTTACGATGCGACGTACATCGGCCGCTATATGGATCTCATCGCGCGGTACGACTTGCCGGTTGATAAGAAAATCAAATCGCTTTCGAAGGGGATGCGGGCGAAAGTTTCGCTCGCTCTGGCGATGGCCCATCATCCCGACTTGCTCGTGCTCGATGAACCGACATCGGGATTGGACCCGATGGTCCGCCGACAGTTTCTCGAAAGTATGGTCGACGTCGCCGCCGAGGGACGCACGGTGATCCTCTCCAGCCATCAGATCGCCGAAGTCGAGCGTGTCGCCGACGTCGTGGCGATCTTAAAAAGGGGGAAACTTCAGCTCGTCGCAAAACTCGAAGATCTGAAGCGAGAAGTCGTCGAATTGACGATTTCCCTCGCCGAAGAATCGCACCCCCTCCCCGATATTCCCGCGACGATTCTCAGCCGTATGAAAGTCGACCGTCAATGGCGACTGCTGGTCCGCAACGCCGACCCCGATTGGATCACGCACTGGCAGACAGATAAGTCGCTCCCCGCCGTCGACGTGCGGACGCCGTCATTGGAGGAATTCTTTCTCGGTTACATGCGGAACGGGTCGGAAGAGCGCGTGGGAGAGAGGGGGAGTGGGAGAGTGGAAGATAAGACGAACAGCCCCGTCAGTTAGCCGCGACGCATCGCGGAGCGCTAGCCATTCCCAGAAAACGTACCACCATCACGAAGCAACGATCATGCACAACCAAATCTTCTGGCGATTGATCTGGAAAGAATACCGCGTACAACGCGGGTTATGGATGGGCGTGGTGGTGCTTGCCTTGTTCGTGCAGGCCGTGATGTTGGCGGTGCTTAATAACGAACGC
Organism: Planctomycetota bacterium; assembly: GCA_027618475.1. Classification (GTDB taxonomy): domain Bacteria; phylum Planctomycetota; class Planctomycetia; order Planctomycetales; family Planctomycetaceae; genus JAQCEJ01. Next base: position 3,337 of record JAQCEJ010000008.1, read on the forward strand.
GAAGTCATTGCGGGCTTGTATAGTGTGGCGTGGTTGTTGCCGATTCTGTATGCGCTGGCATCGAGTGCCGTGCTGTTTGCCGCTGAGAAAGAAGAGGGGACGTTCGAACTTCTGCGCACACTTCCGGTCACGCCGCTGCGATTGTTTTTCGGGAAAATGTGTTTCTGTCTGGTGACATGCCTGGCGATGATTTTGTTCTTGAACGTGCTGGCGTTCGTGCTGGCATCTGGTCACACTCCGTCGATCAGCTGGCACGACACGACCAATCTGGCGGAATTCTTCCCCGCCGTGCTCGTCGTCGGTGTCTTCTTTTCGCTGATGATGAATCGCGTGCTCAATGTGCTCGTCGCCACGGTTATTACCGTTCTGGTACTCAATTTGAATGATTTGCATCTATTCAAATGCTCCGGGATAGCGGCATTTCTCTTCGCCGATGTCTGGCTGGTGCGGCGGTGGTTTCTCGACGAGTCGCTGGTACGCGAAACTGCCGGTTATTTTCTCGAAGGGATCAAGCTCCCTGTTACCGTCAGGAAGACGTCGGGACTGACGCACACAAAAACCGAGACCTCTCCCTGGTGGTGGCGCACGTGGAAACGATCGCTCTGGCTCGAATACCGTCACGCCCGGCGGACAATCTTTGTCTGGATTCCGTTATCGTTGTTGCTGATCGCAATATCGGGGATGACGTATCGATTCATCGGCGTCGATTTCTCTTACATCATCATTCCACTTGCACCGTTTTTTCTGGGGCTTGCCGTGTTTCGCGGGCATCAGCACGATGGTCGTATTCGGTTTTTGACGGAGCAAGGCATACCGCCACAGTTGGTCTGGTTGAATTGTCAACTGGTGTGGGGAGGGTTGATAGGCATCATGCTGGTGATCGTATGGGGATTAACTTCCAATTTTCATCTGGCCGGAGGAGGTGTCGTTGAAACCCTTGCGTATCGCGCGACAGGTTTCTCCGGAACCGATGCGTATTTCCACCTTGCATATCAATACGCCAGTGTCATACGGCAATATGGGTTTTTACTCAACAATGATTTTCACAATTACTGGCGTGATTTTGGAACGGCCGAATACACGAATTATATGGTTCGCTTCTACGTCTGGTGGGCCGTCGTTGCGTATCTGGCAGGGCAACTCTGTTCGTTCAGGTTCTCACGGACGGTCTTAGCCACGGTCGCGGGAATGATTCTCGCGACGATGGGTTGCCTCTGGTTGTCGTTGATGGATGGTTTGCCGGTACCGCTCGGCTTGTCGCTTGCACCGATTCTGGTTTTCTGGACGGTTTTGTCATTCGTCGGACTTCGCCGCTGGTCGTTGGGGGTCAGCACGGTAAGAACCAAACTGCGCACCGCCGCGATTTTTATCGGATTTCATGCGATCGTTATCGTGACAGTGATTGTCTATCGTATTCAGCAAGTCCCCTCTGATCGGATAATCGAGGATTGGGTTGCCGAGGTTACCGGTTCCGCCGCTCGGTTACATAAGCCTGGGGAACCCATCACCGCCTCCCAACAGTTATACCTGCAAGTCGACAGCCTCGTGCAAAATCCGCGCGTCGGCAGCTGGTGGGATGAGGCGAATCGTTACAAAAGCGCAGCGTGGTTTGAAGAGCACGAAGACGCTGTTCCGCCACTGCTTGAAGCGATTCGTGCGAACGAAGTCCCCAATCCGAATAACCTATCGTCTTTCGCGATCACTCGGTTCAAAGACCTGCTACTGCAATCGGGACTACAATTGACCAACGCAGGCCAACTCGACGAAGCCCTCGAACGGTATGGTGAGGTGTTGAAATTCGCCGAACTGGCTGCGTTGTCCGATCAGACATATGAATCAGTTCGCGATGAATACCTGCAAAACTGGCACATCGGATTTGGCAGGGAAGACATGGTCTACGAGCATCTGCTGAGATGGGCCGCGCATGTCGATCAGACACCGGAACGAATTCGCCGCGCGATATTGCTCGTAGCGAAGCACGACGCTTCGTATCCTACAATCGATGAGGCGTGGCAAACGGCCTATCACCGATTGCGAGATCGAACCAGCGAAAATGGCGGCAGTTTCCACAGCGACCCCATGAAGATGTTTCTAACGCTCCCCTGGGAAAAAACGCGATTGCTGCGAATTATGGATGGGGAAGCATTTATGCGGGCTCAAAGCCTATCGCAACTGGAAAAGCGAGACGTGTTGACCCATCCCCGGTGGCGCATCGCCTGGAGCGAAATTCTCTACGAAATGCGATACGCCAATTTTGGTTGGGGAAAGTTCCAAATTGGTCTTGCCCGCGACGGTGTCGCTTATAGAAACGTCAGTGATATTCGCGTTGATTTTGAGTCTTTGTTCGAATCGTATATTCGCCACACGACCGTTTACCGTGTCTGCCGACTACGGTTGGAACTTCTGGCATTGCGCCAAGAACAGGGAAAACTGCCCGAACAACTGACGGCTACACTGCCGACGTTGAAACCAATCGATCTGATCGATCCCTGGAGCGGAAATGAATTCGGTTATTATCCGAACGGCATTCCGCAATCGTTTCGATGTCATAATGACGAATACGTCGAGGCGGCGACCCCTTTTCTCTGGAGCGTCACGCGCGAAGATCGAGCTCTTATCGCCGAGAAAGGGGATCAGTCTCTTCAGTTCATCGCGGTCAGCGGTAAGAACGATTATCGATATCGAATGTATTTAAACGAAAACCCCGAAACGTCACCGTTGTATCGACACGACGGGATGTTCCCGATTCCAGAGGCGAAATGAGAACGATCAAGAAATGTGGCTGAATTCCGCCACTTCACAGCCCTCACTTGATGTGATAGATTGAGTAGAAGAAGTATTGATTGACCGTCCGTCGATAACAATATTATCTCAATACAATAACATCAGTCGCGGGTATTTCCGTTATGTGGCAACTCAACAGTCAACCGTTTCGGCATCGCGGCACATGGACGCGGCGGGAAATGCTGCGTGCCGGGTCGCTGCTGCTCGGCGGACTGTCGCTTGCTGATCTCTTGAAAAATCAGGCGCAGGCTGAAGTCGGTGGACAAGCGAAGCATTGCATCTTCGTCTTCCTCAACGGGGGACCGGCTCAGCTCGATACGTTCGATATGAAGCCTGAGGCTCCGGACGGAATTCGCGGGCCGTACAAGCCAATCACCACGAATGTGCCGGGGATCGAAATCACCGAATTGCTCCCGAAGTTGTCGCGGCTCGCCGACAAGTACGCGATCCTGCGTTCGGCAACGCATCATCTTTCGGCTCACAACAGCAGTGCGGCCTATGCGCTCAGCGGCCATTCTCCGGGGACCGATGCGAACATCTTTCCCACGCCGATGGATCATCCGACATACAGTGCAATTGTCTCGAAGCTGAAACCGTCGGAGAATGCAATGCCGAGTTCGGTGCTCACGCCTCGGCTGTTGTTCGACATGGGCTTCCCCACACCGAGCGCCGGTGGCGGGTGGCTGGGTCAGTCGTACGATCCGTTTCCCGTGGCGCGAAACCGCATGATGAACCGCGCACCGAAATGGGAGGGGAAACTCCCCCCTCCTGAGGGGCTTAAACTCCTTGAAGGCTTGAACGCACAGCGTCTGCACAGCCGGAAATCGTTGCTGTCGGATATCGACGCTGCCTTCGAGACCGCCGATCGTAAGGCGGAATTCACAAGTCTTGAAACCTACCAGGAACAGGCGCTCAATCTCATACTCGCTTCAGAATGTCAGGCGGCATTCGACGTCAGTCTCGAACCCCCTGAGATGCACGATCGATACGGACGGTTCGAGATGGGACAAGTCCTGCTTCTCTCGCGGCGATTAATCGAAGCGGGCGTTCGATTCGTGACAGCCAACGCCGTGTCGAATCCCGAAAACACAGGCCTCTCGCCATTCCAGATATGGGACACGCACTTCGATCACTTCCGTCTATACAACGACAACCTGATGCCAGAACTCGATCAGGCGCTTTCAGCACTCATCACCGATCTTGACGAGCGCGGCCTGCTTGACGAGACGCTGGTGATCGTCATGGGTGAGATGGGTCGTACGCCGACCATCAACAAAAACAAAGACGGTGGCCGCGATCACTGGGGTCAGGCGTATTCAGTATTGTGGGCCGGGGGTGGCATTCGCGGCGGCCAGGTTCATGGTTCAACCGACAAGCATGCTGCGTCGGTCAAGGATTTTCCCGCCAGACCCGACGACATCGCCGCGACGATTTTCGAGTCGCTCGGCATTTCGCACGAGACGGCGCTTAAAGATGTCGCCGGACGACCTCATCCCATTACGGACGGCAAGCCGATCGAACAATTGCTCGGTTAGGCCGCGCCATCCGATTCTCTCGCGATTGAAGTTTCGCGCGCATCATGCGAAGATAAACACCCATTGATGCATTGGCCTTCTCGCGGAGATTGTTATGTATTCGCTCATGCTAATTGCAGCGATGATCGGGATCGGACTCGAACGACCTGACGTCGAATTCAAAATTTTTCAGTTCCCTGCGGACCAGATTCCGCGTATCGACGGCGAGACCGGCGACTGGAGTATTGTCCCCGATTCGTACGCCATCGGCACCGAAGAACTGCGTGAAACGGTGATGGGTATTGACGACAAATTCGACAAGCAAGACCTCGATGTCAACGTTATAGTCGGGTGGGTCAAGGGGCTCAATCACCTCTATATTCTCTACGAAGCGACCGACGACTACTGGGATTTCTCTCGAGGAGATCTGCACAACGACATCTTCGAGCTCGTCATCGATGGAGATCGTTCGGGGGGGCCGTTCATTCGCCAGATGCATCCCGATGAGAAACTCCGCGATAAACTCGAAACGCATTTTCTGTATCATGGCGTGCATGCACAAAACTATCACATCTTTACGCCGGCCGAGGGAAAAGACTGGACGATGGTCTGGGGCTCGCAGCCGTGGATCAAGGATCTTCCCTATGCGAATGCCGCGTACAAGTACGATTTCAAGCCGGGAGAAAGCGGTAAGCTCGTGCTGGAGTTTTTTGTGACGCCGTTCGACCATGCTCCGCCCGACAAGTCGAAAGCCGTACCGACGCCGTTGGAAGAGGACAAAGTGATCGGTATGTCTTGGGCGATTCTCGATTATGACGACGTCGAATCGAAGACCTACGACGCCTTCTGGAATCTCTCTCACAAAACCGAAATGTACGGCGATGCCGACGATCTCGTCGCCTTTCGCCTGATGCCGCTGGAAGAATCGTTGAGAAAACCGATCAAAGCCGACTGGGCATTTACGGTCGTCAGCGTAGACGATCGCACGGTTGTGTTTCGCGATCAATCGTTCGGCGAGATTACATCATATCGCTGGGAGTTTGGCGACGGAGAAACGTCGACAGAAAAAAATCCGACACATCGGTTTGAAAAGCCGGGAGAATTTATTGTCACGCTCTTTATTGAAGGACCGAAGGGAAAGTCCCGCCGTGCGAAAATCTGGGACGTGACGTTGCCATAACGTATTTTTCATTCGAAATGAAAGCCGGAATCACATGACGAAATTCGCCGCTGTTGTTTTGCTGGTTTGTTCCGCTGTGTTGATATCGACGAGTGTTGCCGACGAAAAAGAGAAATCGGCGGACGTTAAGAAACGCATTCCCTGGACGACGTCGCGGATCGTGGGATCTCCCTCACCCCCCCTTCCCTACATTTCAGAACGGGCGTTTCCCAATCTCAAATTTACGAATTGCCTCGATCTCGTCAAAATACCGGGAAGCGACCGTCTGCTGGTTATCGAGCAGGCGGGAAAAATCGTCTCGTTTCCGAATCGTCCCGACGTCGCCTCTACCGATCTCGTCGCCGACCTCGGCAAAGAGATTGAAGGGGTGCAGCAGGTTTATTCGCTGGCGTTTCATCCCCATTTCGAACAAAACCGATATTGTTATGTTTGTTACATCAAGGCGGGGGGGCTGGAAGACGGTTCGCACATCGCACGGTTCACTCTGACGGAAACCGAACCTCCGCAGATCGACATCGCTTCTGAAACGACGATCATCACCTGGCTCTCAGGAGGGCACAACGGGTGTTGCATCAAGTTCGGCCTCGACGGATATCTTTACATCACCACCGGTGACGGCACCGGGCCGAATCCCCCCGACGGATTGAAATCGGGCCAGGATGTGACCACCTTGATGTCGTCGATTCTGCGTATCGACGTCGACCACGCCGACGACGGCAGAAATTATCGCATTCCTGCCGACAATCCGTTTGTCGATCTTGAAGGGGCACGGGGAGAAATCTGGGCGTATGGATTTCGTAATCCGTGGCGAATGAGCATCGACCAGAAGACCGGCGACCTGTGGGTCGGAGACGTCGGTTGGGAATTGTGGGAGATGCTCGACCGCGTCGAGCGAGGGGGAAATTACGGCTGGGCAGTGATGGAAGGACCACATGCGGCCAACCCCGAATGGCCCCGTGGACCGACGCCGATTCTTCCCCCGACGATCGCTCATCCCCATTCCGAATCGTCATCGATCACCGATGGATTGACCTATTACGGCACACGACTTAAGGAACTCAACGGTCACCATATTTACAGCGACTACGACACCGGCAAGTTCTGGGCGTTTCGTTTCGAAGAGGGAGTCGTCAAGAACCACCGCGAAATCGCCGACACATCGCATCGCATTGCCGGTTTTGGCGATGATCATTCCGGCGAGTTTTATTTCCTTGATCATGCCGAAGGAGCCATCTATACGCTGATTCGTAACCCACAAGAAGACAATTCGGCATCGTTTCCACGCAAACTGAGCGAGACGGGACTGTTTGCATCTGTCGTCGATCATGTTGTTGCCCCGGGCGTCGAGCCGTATCTCATCAACGCCGAACCGTGGCAGGACTTTGCAAGTTCGGTACGGTATGTCGCCTTGCCTGACGGCACCGCCATCGACGGGGTTGTGACGAAAAATGCTCCGGTGGGGAGTCTGATCCCCAGTTGGGCGTTTCCCAAGAATGCAGTGCTCGTCAAGACAATTTTTCTCGACATGCAGCAGGGGAATGTCGATTCCCGCCGTCGGCTTGAGACGCAGATCCTGCACTTCGATGGCCTCGATTGGCAACCCTACACCTATGTTTGGAATGACGAACAAACCGACGCCGTACTCCTCGATGCGGCGGGGGATGAACGAGTTTTCAAAGTGATCGATGCCGATGCCCCGAACGGTGTTCGCGAGCAGACGTGGCGGTTTTCCAGCCGGGCGGAATGCCAGCGATGCCACAATAAATGGTCGGGACCACCGTTGGCGTTTAATGCATCGCAGTTAAATCTCGCGACGTTCATCGACGACGGGTTATCGCATAATCAATTAGATCATTTCGCCACCTTGGGGTTGCTCGATCCACCGATGCCCAAAGAGGATCGGCCGAAGTTGGCGGCTCCTTATGATCCCTCCGCCGATCTCGAAGGCCGGGCGCGAGCTTATCTACAAGTGAATTGTGCCCACTGTCACCGGATGCATGCCGGTAGTTCGGTCCTTTCCAAGATGCATTACGAATTACCGCTCGCCGAAACGACGATGGTCGGCGTTCGTCCGACGCAAGGGACATTCGGCATACCCGACGGGCAGGTGATAGCACCGGGCGATCCGTTTCGTTCGATGTTGTATGTTCGGATTTCGAAAACAGGTGGCGGACGCATGCCGCACATCGGTTCGACCGAAGTTGACCTTCAAGCACAGGAACTCTTCTACGACTGGATCAGTCAGATTCCCGTAGAAATGGCGGAAGATAAATCGGGTCTCGAACGGGCGGCCCGTATTCGAGCAGAGGAAAACCAGAGTCTCGAACAATTGCTCGTGGCGACGGAAGACGCCGAACAGAATGAACGTGTCGATCGTTTGCTCTCTTCGACGACGGGATCTCTGCTCTTACAGCGGACGATCGATCACAATCTGTTCTCCACGATGCTTGCGACATCGATCGTCGAAAAATCCACCACACACGGAGACGTAACCGTTCGCGATCTGTTCGAACGGTATCTTCCCGCCGAACGGAGGGTCAAACGGTTGGGAACGATCGTCAAACCCGAGCAGATTCTCAGCCTCACCGGCGATATCGAACAGGGGAAGCGTGTCTTCTTCGAAACCGCCGGTGTGCAATGTAAAAACTGTCATAAGATCGGCAAAGAGGGAAAAGAAGTGGGGCCCGAGCTGACAACGATCGCCAAAAAAAACGACCCGAGTCAACTGCTCGAAAGCCTGCTCGAACCCTCGAAACGCATCGATCCCAAATTCGTGACCCACCTGGCTGAAACGACCGAAGGACTGCAATACACGGGATTACTCATCAGCAAAGACGAAAGTGAAGTTGTGATACGCGACGCCCAAAACAAAGACATCCGCATTCCGGTTGCGCAGATCGAAGAGCTTGTGCCGCAAAAACAATCGCTGATGCCTGATTTGCTGTTCCGCGACATGACCGCTCAGCAGGTTGCCGACTTGCTGGCGTATCTGAGTTCGCTCAAATAGGCACGACGGAGTGTAAGACGATGTTGGACGAAAAGGAGAAGACTTCACATGGATGTCAAATCGTCGCCGATGATCACACGTCGCGACTCTCTCAAAATTGCCGCGGGTTCGCTCGTCGCCGGGAATTTGTTCTCGCGCACGACGTGGGCTTGTGAGGATTCGGAAAACAAGAACTCCCTAAAACCAAAACGCGTTGCTGCGGTGATTACGACGTACGCCAAGGGACTGCATGCCGACGTACTGATCGGTAAGATTCTCGAAGGCTGGGAACACGACGGAGGCGTGGGGCCGGCTCTTGAGCTCTCTTCGATGTACGTCGATCAGTTCACCGAAAAGGATCTCGCCCGCGGCATGTCGAAAAAGTACGGCGTGCCGATTTTCGACACCATCGAACAGGCCCTCACGCTTGGCGGCGATGGTCTCGCGGTCGACGGGGTCATCAGTGTGGGTGAGCATGGGAGTTACCCGTGGAACGAAAAAGAACAACACCTCTATCCCCGCCGTCGGTTCTTCGAAGAAATTACCAACACATTTGTGAAATACGATCGTGTCGTGCCGGTCTTCAGCGATAAACATCTCGGCCCGCAGTGGGTCGACGCCAAATGGATGTACGACCGCGCTGGCGAGTTAAACGTACCGTTCATGGCGGGTTCGTCGATGCCTCTCAGTTTTCGCGACCCTGAAATTGAAATCCCGATGGATTGCGATATCGAAGCTGCGGTCGGCATCGGCTACTCGGGACTCGACATTTACGGGGCCCATGCACTTGATAGTTATCAAAGCATCGTCGAACGACGGCGCGGTGCCGAGACGGGTGTCGAGTGGGTGCAATGCCTCGAGGGGGATGCAATGTGGCGAGCCATCGATGACGGCGTCGTTCATGCTGATTTGCTATCGGCAGCGCTCGACGTTGTCCCCAAGTACGGTGATAACTGGCGCGAGACAAAAAACGCGACGTTATTCCTGTTCCAATACGCCGATGGCCTGAAAGGCCGGTTGATCCAGTTACCGGGGTTTGCCGGAGGAGTCGGTATTGCGGTGAAGCTGAAAGGAAAACCACAGCCACTTGCCACGCGATTCGAAGAACGAACGACGACCTTTCCGCACTTTGCGTATCTGCTCAAAGCGATCGAGCGGATGATGCATACAGGTGAGCCGAGTTATCCTGTTGAGAGAACGTTGCTCAGCGGTGGAATTCTCGACCGACTGTTAACGTCGCGATTTCATGACCACGAAAAACTACTGACGCCTGAACTGGCGATTGAATATCAACCGGTGGATTACCCGCACGCGCCGCTGCCGGAATTGAATTCGAGTCCCTGTTCGAATTAAGGATTATTTTTTTGCGACCGGTCGACTGGCCGAAAACGTCAATCTCGTTCCGTCAGGGGAGAAACTCATATCTTCAATCCAGCGATTGGCTGGTTGCAGTGGAAGAATTCTTGGCGGATCGGGAGTGTTGGGGTCGACGAAAAAGATTTGCCGTGGATTGTCGCGGTCGAGACTATTCTTGCTGAACAGAATCTGCTTGCCGTCGGGACTCCAGGCGATCGTGGGCAATATCTCGCCGATATATCGCGTGGTATGGCCGAATTCCGCCCCGCGTGCATCGACAATCGAGAGCGTCGATGTTCCGTCGGCGCGAATCCCTTTAAACGCGATCTGGCTCGAATCGGGCGACCAGGCGAAGTTCCATTGAATCTGACGATAGGGGCCGTCCTCCTCGGGAAAAAGGAATTGTCGCGTCTCTTCAATAACGTCATGGATGACCAGATTGGGAGGTGAAAAATGAGCATAGGCAATGCGTGTTCCGTCGGGCGACCATGCCGTTCCCCAGCCGCGTTCATCAAGTGAAACGGGAGGTTGATTTTCTGGCACAATCGTTTGCACCATGACCCCCTTGCCCGCACGTGAATAGGCCACACGGTTTCCCCGCGGCGAAAGCGACGGCATAACACCGTCGGCGATGATGCGAGGTTCCGTCCCATCGGAATTTACGATGGCGATCTTTCCAAATCGGACCCCCTCTTCACCGTCTTTTCCGCGCCACGTGTCGAAGGCAATCCGTTTGCCGTCTCGAGACCATTCCGACGATCCTTGAAAGAGGTAATCGGGAATCGTCGCCAGAATGCGCATTTTCGAGCCGTCGGAATCGGCCACGAAAATCTGATGCATGTGGTCTGCCGGTTCCCCTTCGATGCTGTCCTGGATCTCTTGCCCCATCGAGGACGCCGACGATGCGAGCAAAGGCAATAGCCAGACGGCGACAAACCGGAATGGCAACCGTGCATCGGAAGTGAATGTGCGATTCATGGGAGAACTCCGAGAGGTGTGACTGAATTACCGTTACACTACCGGCGAGATATACAAAATGTCAACATCGTTCACTCCGGCGAAAACTTGTTCGGTTTACTCCAATGAATCTTCGCGACGTAGATGCTGTTGTCGGCACCCCGTTTGTTGTCGACGGGAATGATGAAATGGGGACCGGGAGCCTGCATCCATTCGGTAACCGTAACCCACGTTTCAGATTCGTTCACGGTAGTGACGCCAAAATTTCCTTGCCGGGCTCCCCGTTCGGGAACCAGAATTCTTTCGGTCTCGCGGATAACGACCATCTCTTCGGGGTCGACCTGCGCAATAAACAGCGGTGCTCGATGCCGAAAAACGTGATCGTTGTTTGCCCCTTTGCGGGTGTACGTTAAGAACAGACCATCGCTATGGGTGACCCAATGTGCCTGTGTGTTGTAACTCCCCAGCTCCTTCCCGTCATCGAACGTCCACGGTTTCGGATCTTCGAAATGGAGTCCGTCCCGGCTGCGGGCAACGGCGGCGTAATTATCGTTTCGTAGTGTGAGATAGAACCACTCGCCGAATCGGGCGAGCGATGGTTCTGCAAACCCGCGTCCTCCGGGAAGTGACATGCCGTTGCCGATTTCTACAAATGTGAGTTCGCTCCCGTCGAATCGGCAACGAATAATGGCTGACGTGTGATTCGGTTCGCCGATCGAGTTGAAGTAAATCGGTAGCAGCACATCGCCGTCGGGGAGATCAACGCGCTGCGTACAACCGGCGCGCACGAATTCGAACCGCGTTTCATCGGGCATGGCAACGTGTTTCCAGTCGGCCCACATATGGTTTTCCGGGTCGTACACCGAGTAAGCAATTTCGCTGGGGGAGTGTTCGATAATCGTGTTGTTGCTCGACTGATACCAGAACGTCGCGCCGGTACCAAGCAGCTTGCCGGTTTGGCGATGCCACTTCGGTGTGAAATCACAAGGAACGATTTCGACTCCTTCTTTCGGACTGCGGCGATCAAGTGCCGAGTGTGCGAACGGGCCTTCCCATGTTTTTCCACTGTCAGCGGTCCGAAATTCATTGATACCGTAGAACACGTCGAACCGGTCGAGTTGCAGTTTCTGCGTCGTCATCACCACCATTGGCACATCGCGAGGATTTCCCGGTCCCTGTGCGGGGATCGCCCCCGCACGAGCATGTACCCAGCACGTCTTGCCATCGTAACCTTTTCGGGCTTGCGTCACCTCGATGTCGTACTCAAGCGGCGTGATTTCAGCGGCGTCGATTGCATTGACCATGTAGATGCAGACCAAAGCGATGAACAGACGAGCGTTGCTCATGAGAGAGCCCTCTCTAACGAGAAGTTGGCGATTACCGGTGAATGAGTTCGTCAATCGTAAACTTTTCGAAGACCAGATGCGACTGGCTTCCCTCGTACACAACGCCGACATGATCGTCATCGATCTGTGTTATGCTTGGATACCCTGCCCCGCGGCCTTCATCGAGCAATAAATGATGTGATTCGGGCCAGGTCATACCGTCGTCAAAGCTCACTTGGATCGTATGATGCGTCCGGCTCTTCTGTGAATGCGGATTAGCGAACAACAATACCGATTTTTTCTCGCCGCGATCGGAGAAATCGATGCGACGCAGACTCCCATTGCAGTTCGGCTCGATGAGTGTCTTTTGACTGGTGGAATGAGCCGTCCATGTCTCACCGAGATCTTTAGTCACGACGACTGCGCGGAAGCGTTCGTGATCGTTGCGGACATTGAGCATGATCGAGCCGTCAGTGAGTTGAGCCGCCTGGCATTCGTTCCCGCCAGCGTAACCTGTGTTGCCAATTTTCCAGGTCTCGCCGTGATCGGTACTGGTCATGATCGTGGCGAACGTTTCCAGCGGCTCTCGGCCGGTCCGGCCTTGCACGGGCATCACGAGTGTTCCGTCAGGTAGATTGATTCCCTGTTGCGGTGACGGAGCGAACAACCACCACGATTTCTGCTTGAGTGTGCGTGTGAGGTTTTCCGGTTTCGACCACGTTACGCCATCGTCTTCGGACGTGACCATCAAGAACTGAGCCGCTTTGCCAATTTCAAACCCTGGTTCCGAGCCGTCATCGGTCCACTGGTGTTTTCCGGGCTTGCCATTCATCCAGACGGCAAAGCAGAAAATTTTGCCGGTTTGGTTGTCGACGATAATGCCGGGATCACTACAACCGTTTTGCTCCTGGCCCAGTCCGCCGTAGGTTCCCATATCCATAATGACCTTTACCGGTTCCCAGGTCTGTCCACCGTCTGTGCTGCGGGAAAGACCGATATCGATATTTTCTTGCAGATCACGACCCATACTGCGACGCATGTCGTACACCGCAAGGAGAGTCCCCCTCGGCGACGTTGCCAGCGCCGGTATACGATAGGTATGCACGCCGTCATCGTTATGTCGGCGTAGCGCCATGCCGATGCGATGCGATACACCGATCGAAAGATCACGCGGGGTGATGTTACCCGCCGATGTCACGATTTTCGTACACGTGGCATCGACACGGTGCGAATAGCTTGCCGATGACTTTAAGCGGCACGATAACCAGAACACGTTTTGTCCGGCTTTGAGCGAAAAGGAACTCCGAAACGATACGATTGATGCCGGGGCCGATGATGGGCCGAAGGGTAAATCGACCGATAATTCCGGCATCTCACCTGTAGAAAACAGTTCGAGAAATTCGAGATCCGCAAGACTGTCGGTGCCGATAAGTGCAAAGGTGAACTCTTCGGCGACAACTTCGCGTCCTTCAGGAACATCGATTGTGATCTGTAGCATCGGCCCGTGTTCGTTACGAATCAGCAGCGGATGCACCGGCTGTGATACCGTGGCAGTGACGCCGGCGGCAACGATCGAAGACCATCCGAAAGCAAAAAACAATGATGAGACAAAAGGAAGGGGACGAACACCGATGGTCATGATGTCTGCTCCTGGTGCTGGGGAGTATGGTTTCTGAATGAATGTCTCGTTGGATCTGCGATGCTCTCGATTTCTTACTATCGCAGATATACACTGAATTCGGTATCGAGGGACCAAATGGATTTGCAGAATTTACGATGTGTCGACGTCCCCCTATTCGGGAAAGACGGAGCCAGATGATGGGAAAATTCGGTGTTTTTGCGACGGTAACCTGCTTCGTTGTGTGGATATCGGCAATTCTTGTTGTCGTACCTTCGATCATCGCCGCCGAACCCGTCCGCCCGAAATTTCTTCTCGAATGGGGTCAGAAAGGGGATCAGACGGGCGAGTTTAATTCACCGATCGGGCTCGCATTTAACGCCGGAGACGAACTCTTCGTGACCGACCTCAATAATGCCCGCGTGCAGATATTCTCCGTCACCGGAGAATATCTGGCGAGTTTTAATTTGCCACGTGACACGGCCGATCGTAAGAGCACGATCATTGGGGGTATCGTCATTGACGAGGCGGGATCGATTTACCTGTCGTTCATGAATCAACACAAAATCGGCGTCTATTCGCAATCCGGTGACCAGATTCGTGAATGGGGACAACGGGGAGAGAATGACGGACAATTCCATCAGCCCGGCGGAATGCTCTTCACGCCTGAAGGAAACCTGCTCGTCGCCGATCAGTGCAATCATCGATTGCAGAAATTTACACGTGACGGAACATTTCTCGCGAGCTGGGGAGGATACGGAACCGAACCGGGACAGTTCGACGGCGTCGGGACGAAAGGTTCGCGATTCGGCGGTCCGCATTTCGTTGCCCAGGACAGCGAGGGAAGAATCTACTCGACCGAGGGAATTCAAGGTCGCGTGCAGCAGTTCTCTCCGTCAGGCAAGTTTCTTGCTCAATGGGGAGACAAAGGGGATCAACCTGGCGGTTTTGGAGCGTATGAATTCGGCGGTTTGCCGCATACATTCGGTCCGATTGGAACCGCAGTCGATCGGTTCGACCGCGTGTACGTCAGCAGTCTCAACGATCGTGTGCAATGCTTCACGACCGATGGACGGTTTCTATTTGGTATTGACGGAACCGGATTGGAAAACGGAAACCTGTTACATCCACACGGCATGGCGTTCGACAGTCACGGCTTTTTTTACATCGCCGACGCGGGAAATCAGCGTATCGTCAAATTCGAAGTCCCTCCCCCCGCCGAAGAATAACAAGGACAGGTATCGCTATGAATCTTACCGATATGACGTGGCCTCAAGTTCGTGCATTAAGTCCCGCTACTCCGGTCGTGATTCCCGTCGCGGCGATCGAACAACATGGACACCATCTGCCGTTGTTTACCGACAGCATGCTTCTGGGAGAGGTCATTCGCCGCGTGAGCGAAGCCCTGCCCGGCGATGTTCTCTTTACTCCGCTGATGTGGTTGGGGAATTCTCATCATCATATGGAGTTTCCCGGTACGCTCTCGGCCGAGCCGCGACTATATCTAGACCTGCTCAACAATCTCGCTGAGAATCTGCTCCAGCACGGTTTTCGCCGGCTGGTATTCATCAACGGTCATGGGGGGAACGACAATCCCGGTAAACAGGCGATCTTTGAGTTGAGACAGCGACATCGTCTTCGCGATGATCTGCTGCTGTTGTTCACAACGTACTGGGATCATTCTCAACCGCGCGAAGGTCGAGACGATTTCGTGCAGGACTGGATGGGGCACGCCTGCGAATGGGAAACATCGATGATTATGGCTCTTGCTCCGCACCTCGTCGGTGAAATTGCAAATCTTGAAGATATCCCCTCACAATACGGTTTCGGTAAAGCGTATCGCGGCTGGATTATGCGAGAACGGACGACTCCCGGTCACATCGGCATGCCCAGGCACGCCACAGCAGAAAAGGGGGAATACCTTTTCAACAGTTTTGCGACCGGCGTGCAACAATTTTTACAGAAAGTCATCGACTGGCCCGGTAAAGGGTGGTGAGGAATGGATAATGGGCAAAGGATTGTGGACAATGAAAGAGAAGTTTGCTGATGGATGGCAGGGATGTCGTTTATGGATAGCTATCGGTGAATCCGACGAATCGTCCCTTGACGAACGAAATACGTGACGCGACGATGCCAGAGACGGTCATGTCACATTCAATGAAAATATTATCCCCTTTGCGGGTTTGTTATGTCATTATCGACAACTGAAAATACATCATCGACGCCACAACTCTCACCGAAATTCACCGACGATGAACTGTCTCAGTTTCATCGCGACGGTTTTGTGATCGTTCGCGGACTGGCCGATCGGTCGCTGGTAGCGCAGATGCGGCAAGTTACCGATGAAGGCCTCGAACAGGAGATTCCACCGCTGGAATTCGAAGCCGATCTGCATTATCCCGGTGCACCAGAGTCACGCGATGCGACGGGGGGAAGAACTGTCCGACGCTTATTGCAGGCTCACAGCCGAAACATCGTGTTCACGCAATGGCTGGGTCGCCCCGCACTGGTGAGCCGACTGGAACAACTCCTGGGGGTGCCGGTCGTCATGCCGTTGGCACATCACAACTGTATCATGACGAAACATCCCGATTTCAGCAGCCAGACCGGCTGGCATCAGGATATCCGTTACTGGGGTTTCACTCGCCCCGAACTGGTAAGTGTCTGGCTGGCGCTCGGCGATGAATTTCCCGAGAACGGAAGTTTATATATTATCCCCGGTTCGCATCTCGGCACGCTCGACCGCTCGCAACTCGACGAGAATTTGTTCTTTCGCACCGATTTGCCAGAAAATCAGCCGTGGCTCGATCGTGCCCGTCCTGTAGAACTACGTGCCGGTGATGCGCTGTTCTTTCACTGCAAGACAGTGCACGCGGCACAGCAGAATATGACATCTGAGGTGAAGTATTCGGCGGTCTTTACATTTCGCCCGCACGATAATCCCCCGCGACCGGGGACGCGATCTGCATCGCAACCCGAAATTATCTTGCCCTTGTCTTCACCGATTGAGTGACAGGCAATCCTCGTCGTTTTTCGTACGACGGCGGTCAGTCCGCCAAACCATAACGCACAATGCACCACAGTGCTTTGAACCCGTCGCGCCAGCCGATTTTCTTCCCTTGGTCGTATGTCCGTCCCGAATAGCTGATTGACATTTCATACACGCGAAATCGTCTGCGGGCGACTTTAGCGGTGAGCTCGGGTTCGATGCCGAAACGATTCTGTCGTAACGATGGGGCGATGTCTTGAATCGCTTCGCGCTTGAAGACTTTGTAGCATGTTTCCATGTCGGTCAGGTTCAGGTTGGTAAAACAGTTCGAGAGCGTCGTCAGGAATTTGTTGGCGAGGTAATGCCAGAAGTACAAAACGCGGTGCGGCTGATCGCCGAGAAAACGACTCCCGAACACCACGTCCGCCTTGTTTTCCACGATTGGCTGAAGCAGTCGAGGATATTCGGAAGGATCGTACTCCAGATCGGCATCTTGAATCAGGACGATATCCCCTTGAGCCGCCAGAAACCCGGTTCGTACCGCCGCCCCTTTGCCTTTGTTGACGTCGTGGAAAATGATATTCAACGAGTTATCGGGATCGTCTTGCGGATGTTGCTTGAGGTCGGTGAGAATATCGCGAGTTCCATCCCGACTTCCGTCATCGACGAGAATGATCTCTTTACGAATGGGAACCGCCTTCACCCGTTCGAGCACATGAAGCAGCGTCTCACGTTCGTTAAAAATCGGAATGACCACCGACAGGGTTAACGACGAAGGAATGACATAGAATCCAAGATGCTTGCAGGTCGAATCCCCGAGCATCTGCTGCAAGTGGTTGTACCAATGCTCCGAAAACGGACGAATCGGCTCGGCGTCATCGTTCGACATGTTCTTTCCTTCGGTGTTTCCTTGGGCGGCCGTCTCGTCGCGAGATCGGCCGATTCGTCACTCTAATTTGTCGGTTCGATTGTAAAACTTTTCGAACCATTCGTCAGCCGAACGATCGCGGATCTCGGCAATTCCGACTTTTTCCAGACCTCGAGTACGATGTAACCGGTACGATCAACACGTTCTATGACTTCATAAAACATTCGGTTGTCCAGTACACAGACACTCCCTTGACCAGTAATACTCCAAAATGCCATAGAATGTTGGACCTTCTCGACGGTCACTTACCCCAGTTTATTCGTTCTGCGATTATCGAGGCTCTGGTCGTGACAATCGCCGGGCGATCATCCATAATCTCACGGTATGAATTGGGGAAGGCGATTTTTCCGAATCAATGAATTTTATAGCCAATTTAAGGATGATCATGCTGCCATCGAATTTCGACCGTTCCCGCTTGTGTCACCCGGATTTCCGTATCTCCGTCAGAAATGCATTCGTTGCCTCAATTATTCTTGTGAACTCTGTTTTGACAGGACTCTTCTGTACCGATACTTCCCATCGCGTTTTCGCCCTGAACGACAACCCGATGGCTCTGCTTCCCAACACTCACGATAAGTTGAAGAATCATCAACCGCTTAAAATCGTCTGCCTGGGCGACAGCGTCACCGGGATTTACTATCACACCGGCGGGAGGCGGGCTTATCCGGAAATGATTCCGTTCGCACTCAAAGCGGCCGATCCCGAAATTGACGTGACGGTCATCAACGCCGGTATCAGCGGTAATACGACGATCAACGGCCTAGATCGCCTCGAACGCGACGTGCTCGATCACAAGCCCGATCTCGTGACCGTGATGTTCACGCTCAACGATATGACGCGAGTCCCACTGGCTGATTTTGCAGCGAACCTGGAAGAAATTATCGAACGTTGCCGCGGTATCGGAGCGGAAGTTCTGCTCTGCACGACAAACGGCGTGATCGATACGCCCGGGCGACCGATTGTCAAGTTGCTCGAATACGACGCTGCGATTAAGGCCACGGGCAAGAAACATTCCGTACCGGTGTGCGACATTTACGCCGCGTACGAGAAGGTGAAGGAGAAAGACCCACTTGCATTTCGCCTGCTGATGAGCGACGAGATTCATCCCAATATGGACGGGCATAAAATCAATGCGGAGGAAATCAGCAAGACGCTCACCGGCAAGAAAGTCTCGATCGCGGACATCGGACCCGAACAACCCGGGTTGCCGTTTGTGACGTCGCGGATTAAAGCCGGCGAGACGGTGCGCGTGTTCGCGATGTCGCCGTATGATCAGGCAATCGCGGCGGCCTTCAAAGCGGTAGTTCCCGATGCCAAAATTGATGTGAGCACCTGGGAAACCGAAGGCAAAACGCTCGCGCAACTCGAAGGGGATGCGAAGACGGTACGAAATGCGAACCCACCGTACGATTTCGTGTTGATTGGAGTGCCGCTTGCGATTACGCCCGATGTCGAGAATCCCACGGAGGAGGAGATCCGTTCGTATTTGTGGACATTGAACTGGTCGCTGAGTTTCGGGATTCAGCAATGGGATTTCGCAGCCGCGACGCCGGCGATCCTGATGCCGTTAACGGTCGACGACGAGGGCCGCAATCGATTTGCACGCCAACTCATTCACGCTCAGCACGTCAATCTGATCGATCGGCCGACCGACGATCAGACGTCGGCCGAAGAGATTTTGACGGGTTGGCTGAAAGCTCAGTTGAAAGAGTAATATTTAATCGGAGTTCCAACGGCATTCACGAACTGTGACGGGAAAGAATCAGGCCGATTCGACGTTATTTCGCAGTGGTTGTTTGCCCCGATGGATCGTCGCCATATCTGCTTGATTGGGCTCTGGTTTTATTTCGCCTGCTGTTAACCTCGATTTTTCACCAAACAACGATTGCCAGCAACGGTTGAGAAAACTTCGGGGCGGGGAAATCGTCGTAAGATTCTCGTGGACGTCCAGCCACGATTCGCATTCTCGCCATGTTCCCTCGAAAACCTGATTATCTTCGTCATCGACGATGATCCAGCGAAAACCTTCGAGCGGATGAACCTGAAACATAGCGAGCGCTTTTACGAAAGTTTGTCCACCGGGCCCGCACAGTGGGGAATTGTGGCCCGGCTGATAAGGAATTCGACTCTCCTCATTGATACGTGCGTACGCGAATATCTGCTAATGCGATTTCGCGGGCGACGGGACAAATTCATTTTTCGATTCATCTTCCGGGCAACAATCTATTTCCGGAAGTTTTCGCCAGCATGTGCGATAGATGCCGTAATTTTCCACGTGATACGCGGGAAAGTTTTCGTAGTACGACTTTTTAAATAGATTTCGTGAGTTTTTCAGGCGACGCTCTCGGCTCAACTCTGATTGCTTGTCCCAGAACTGCCGTTGTCGGCACCACCACGAATGATGCCCCGACGAACACCTCGAGGTGCAGAAGTCGAGTTTTTCATCGGCAGCAGCCGCAGGCGTAATGTCCGGTATCGACGAACCAACTGACGCCGGTGCAGGGACGTTCTCTTCGGGGAGTGATGGAGCCGCTTCGATCGATACCTCGTTGCCGATCAACTGGAACGAATCGGGTTCAGCCGGCTGATCGTCGGTAAAGAAAGGAAGGAGCTGAACGCGAGTCGGCGCTGCCGACGGTGGGGACTTTCGCACCGTACCAGATACCGTCTCCCAGATTCCCCCGTACGAATCGGTGACCCCGTTGAGGAGCTGAACTCCTACGATGAAGGCCAATGAATACACAATCTTATGATGCAAGATCGACATGTTAAACACCTCGTGAGTTCCTTCTCGCCGAAAGTGATGGTTCATCATTGGTTCGGCATTCGTCCACTGCCGAACGTTATCGGTCGCCGAAGTTTTCGGACATTGACCGATCGCAGAATTCTAAAACGGGGAGTTGTTAGTCCGCCGGTTGTTTCGACGCGCTGTCACTTGAATTGTCGTTAACAGCAGGCAAGCCCGACCCTACTACCGACCACCCAGACGGTAATAATTTCCGTAATTGAAGAATCCGGTTCCATGGCCGGTCCTCGATGTTCCCTGCGGACCGATCGTGGATCGCGGTGTTGGCAACCGATTCTGATAAAAATCGCGTTCCAACGTATCGAGTTCGTTGTTGTAGCGCTGGTTCATCTGATTCATTTGCCGTTCCATTCCCAGCGTTCCGAGATAGTTATATTCGAATGAATTGTTGTTATTGAGCAGCAATAAATTACGGCTGATCGGAGGCGTATTCGGCCTGCCGAAATTACGCGGTCGGGCGGGAACCTGTGCTGAAGCGAGACTTGCGCTTATGGTTAAGGCACCGACCAGTGCCAGACTGCCGTAGGTTCGAATTGTCATAACAATTTTCTCCCTGCTGCGGTGATGCAAAACCCGTCCTACAATTCATCGACCCGTTTCATGACAAACGGAACGATTTCTTTTCCAAGACGATTCGGATGTCAAAGGAATTAGCTTATCCCTGATCCTTGCTGAATTATATGTTTCACACTCCAAGTCGACAAATCAATTCTTTGTTCTTCCGTCGATTAGATGAAATCGTTGTTTCGGCGTTGCCGTTGCAAACAATGTGTGAAATCGTGAATTTAACAGAACGTTGCTGTTTCCAACCGGCGATTAGAAGTTTCCCCCACCTTGCGACCGGTTAAACTGTGCAGACGACTGTTGCAGTCGTCGCACCACGTTGTAGCCGACGAGCGTAAAGCTGGCGACGCGTTCCCACGGAGCAACCGCCTTCGCAATGAAGTTGTCGATGATGATCATACCGTCGGCCTTGATGTAAACGCGATCGCCGGGCATTAACTGGTAATTCGTCGTCGTGATACCGTCCTGAGAGATGCCTCGATAATCGACGGGCATTTTCTGAGCGTATGATGTTCCTGCCGGCGCAGGACGCGCGACCCAGACGTTTTTCGACGACGCGGTCGAGAGTCCGTTGATATTCGCAATGGCGTCGAGCACGGTTTCGTTTCCCGTGTAGGGTAACGTTACGACCTGTTCGCCGATGCCGCCACCGTCTGTAATCACGTAATATTTTTTGCTGTTATAAGCCAGTACGTCGACGTGAACTTCGGGTTTATCGATATCATTTCCCAGAAAGACTTCGAGTTCATCTTTGATCTGGTCGAGCGTTTTGCCCGTGACATAAAAACTCCCGTAGACCCCCAGCGAGACAGTTCCATCGGGACGAACGAGATGCTCACCCGCGATCTCCTGCTTGCCGGAGACATTGGGGAGCGTCATCGAGACCTGAGGATCGGTGAGACCGGCGACATCAGTGAGGTGTGTAGCGATTGCGGCTTTGGCTGCCTCGAACGTCAAGCCGGCGACTTTTACGGTACCGTAAATCGGACCGAGGTCGACCGTGCCGTTGTTTTCGACCATGATGATGCCGTTGATCACCTTGAATTCGTTCTCGATCAGGCTTCCTTCGGGATCGATGGGGAGCGTATTACTCACCCGAATCATGATCTGATCGCCCGAGCGCAGATGATCTCCCGCCGGTCGAACGTTGTGCAGCGCTTCGATGAGCAGGATATCCGGTGGTTCAACCCGATATGGGGGAAGCGTGACCTTGTCCAATTCGCGAGGAACGTCGGTCGACTCGATGACGGGGAGTTCTTGTTGAAACTCCGGAGCCGCGCATCCTGAAGCGAATACGCCCAGGAGCGACAATCCCCCGAGGAGCAGCGATTGCGTTAATCGAGTAAAATGAGTGAAACCCCAACGCCAGGCGAGGTTGCTAACGTGGTTTCGGTGCATAAAATCAATCCCCTACCAATGATGCCATCTGCAATTGCCGATCTACGCCACTGCGAGGCGCGGTTCTCTGATAAAATCGGCAGGGGTCGTTTGATTGATATAACTAAACCATCCGTTGCAATCGAACCGCGTCAGGATTATGCCTGTCGCGTAGAATAGGAAGACTTTTCGGATTACACAGAATCTCTGGGGGGGGGACAAAAAGTCTTCAAGCCCTCTCCCACAAGCGAAAACAGCATCTTTCGCTCGCAGCACCATGTTCAGGATTTACGTAAGTGATATATCTGATAATGCTTACGTAATATGAAGCGTTCACATGGAACGTCCTTTTCCGGTATTAATTTTCCTTCAGCTGTTCCTGAAGTGCACGGAATAGGAGGGCTTCCTTGTCGTCGAGACTGCTTTCTTTGAGACCCATGCGAATCGCTTCATCCAGATGAAAACGGGCGGCATCCAGCTTGTCGGTCCCCGCGTACGCCAGGGCGAGATGGAAGCGGCGGGAGGGAGAATCGGATTCTTGTCCCGACTTTTCAAACGAGGAAATCGCCTGCTGATGGTTTCCCATCATGAGCTGAATGACACCTTTCGTATCAAGCAGATCGGCTATTGGACCGGCGATTTGTATGGCCCGATCGATCAGTTCCTCGGCTTCATCCAAGTTCGACTTCTCCATCGCGAGGAGCCAGGCGAGGTTGTTCATGGCAATAATGCTTTGCTCATTCTCTGCGAGAAGTTCGCGATACGTCTGAATGGCTTCGACATTTTGACCCCGGCCATCTTGCCACAGAGCCAATTGCCATTTCATCGCCGGAGTCAGGTGTGTTGCCAGATGCCCGGAGACGATGTTTTGAATTCGATCGTGCTGAGACGAAGAGAGGTCGTCGTTTTTCGCAAGAGAAATCAACGCCCCGATCGCCGATGAACTCGACGGGCCTGTCAGAACGTGTTCGTAGAGATCGATGGCCGCATCGTACTCCTGGCGACGGATGTGAAGTCCCGCCAGACTCGCTTTGGCATCGGGAGAGGTCGCTTCCGCCAGTTTATAATTCTCCTCGGCAAAATCGAGTAGTATCTTTTCTTGTTGAGGCAATAGGCCGATCTTCAAACTCGGCGATGCGATGCGACTGGCCATCGCCGCTGCCTGCAACATGCGCGGCAGACGTTCGGCATCCGCAGGAGCGTTCGCAATATACTGTCGATAGATCGCAACGGCGTCTTCGACCTTGCCGTTTCGTGCCGCATTTTCGGCTGACAACTCGAACGCGAAGGCTTCGTTAGGATTCTGCGTCTGCAATTGCTTCAATAGCGGCATCGCCAATTCCGGCTGTCCGCGAGTATGAAAGTGACGAATCGCGGCGATCAATGCACTCGGCTGATTCGCGTTTCGAGAGGCGAGTTTCTGCCAGCGCTGGTCTGCTTCATTCTGCTGATTGGGTTCAACCAGCAACTGAGCCAGACGCATTTCGTCTTCCCATACGAGCGGAGCGTCGGCTTCGAGTTCCTTGAACAGACGGATCGCTTCGCGACGATTGTCGATTCGCGGATACTGAGCCAATAACCGTGCTCGCAGCAGCAGATCCTGTCGAGGAGGTTTTCCATCCTTGAGATTCTCATCAAGTAAGGCCAACCCACGCTGTAAACCGGAATAATCCGTTCTTGCCCAGATTGTCGCCAACCGGCGCCGTGTTTCGAACGCGATCGACGGTTCGACTTTCAATTCGCCGGATAACAACTGGTCGAGAAGCGGTTCTGCTTTATCGAGTTCACCCGTGCGAATGTAGAATTCGGCAACCATCGACAGAATCATCGGATTGTCGCTCTGTAGCGATACCGCGGCGAGATAATGCTCCTCGGCCTGACGGGGTTGTTTGAGAAGTTCGTAACCCCCTGCCAGAAAAATCGAAAGTTCTTTTTCGTTGACAAATTCGGAGGCATCGTTCAATACTTCTTCTGCTTCCGAAAGCCGATCCGCCGCAGCCAGATGCTGGATCAATCGGAGCCAGGGGGACGGCTTGGTGCGATCGGCATCGATCGCTTTTCGAAGCGTCGACTCGATTTCTGCCGTAGCGTTTTCATCGCCGCCGAGCATTTGGACCAACCACATTTGCGAGCGTGTATCATCCGGTTGCAATTCGGCGCTTTTGCGGGCGTATTCGAGTCCCCGCTTGTGGTCTTTCATGCTGACGGCGATTTCGGACGCCAATTGATAGAATGAACCGGAGCGTGGCCATTCGGCATGATCGAGATAGGTGCGGACGAGCGAATCGGCTTCGGAGAATTCTTTACGTGATGCGAGTAATCCGATCAATCGCAACATCGTCGTCGGTTGCGAGTGACCGCGGTCGATCGCGCCACGATACGCAGCAATCGCAGTCGGAATGTTACCGGCCTGTTCTTCAGTTCGTGCCAACAGCACCCAGATTTGTGACCAGGTGGGGCGAGCTTTTTTCAGCGATTCCAATTCCTTGCGAATGTTATCCAGTTGTTCCGCAGGGAGCTGATTTTTTGCAACTTGAAGTAAAGTGATCGCCGCATGTCCCAGACGCCAGTGCGGTCCGTTTTCTCCTTCGACCGTTTTCAGTCGTTCGAGTTCCCGTTGAGCGGCGGCGATGTCCTGAGCGTGAGTGGCCAATTCGAGAAACGCGAGATGGGCATCGAGATTCTTTGGATTTCGCTTGACGATTTCTTCCCACGTAACAAGGGCAGCCTCTTCGTTACCTAATAGCTGTTGAATCGCGGCTATTCGGTTGAGCAGCAAATTCTGGTCGTTCTCAGAGTAATTCGGTAAATCCTGCTGCAATCGATCGAGTTCCACAGGAACGGCGTCGCGCTCGGTGGCCACCAGCAATGAAAGTTCTGCCAGGCGGAACAGGGGACGGTCACCCAATCGCTTTTTCCCATCGGAGATCGCCTGTCGCGTGGCGTCCCAATTTTGCCGCCGCGCTTCGAATTCGATGCGTCCGGCCCAGAAGCGTTCGTTGTCGGCGTGTTTCGACTCAGCCTCTTGTAATATCTGGGCGGCTTGTTTTTCGTCCCCTTTGGCTTCATAGAATTGCGCCAGGATAATGGGGACATCCACACGGTCGGGGAGTTTTTTTACTGCATCAAGCAGCGTTTTTTCGACGTCGTTCCAATTTCGCTTTTCCGGCGGACGTCGCAGCATATCCCGAATCATGACTTGTGCCATCACGAGAGGCTTTTCGTCGGCATCGAGTTCCGCCTCGTAGAGGTTCATGGCTTCTTCGCGTTTGCCTGAGGCAGCCAGTGCTTGCGCCAACAGAATTTGAACGTCATCGGCGTCAGGATGATGGGCGAGAACATTTCGATAAGCGATTACTTCGGCATCGGGATCGCGAAGGGCCTTCGCGCAGCGACCAAGTCCCAAATGGATCTGCATGGCGATTGGCGATTCGGGATGAACCCTCTTGAGCAGGTCGGTCAGTGCGTTACGTGCCTCGACCCATTCTTTCTGTTGCAAAAGAATCTCGGCTTCGAGATACGCGCCGATGGTTTCGGTTTGCTGTTCTTTCTTAAGCAGAGCGATCTGTTTTTTTGCTTCGTCGATCTTCCCCAGTTGAACCCACTTTGAAGCCAGTAATACCGAAATATCGGAGTTGTCGGGAATAGCCTTGATGCCTTCAGTCAACCATTTGACCGCGTCGTCTTGACGTTTTTCGCTCTCGGCCAGTTGTGCCAGCATGAGATACAGTCGCGGTTCCGTCGGCGATTCTTTGACCAGTCGGGCGAGCTGTGAACTAATTTCTTTCGAATCGAGTCCCGGCAACGAAATCTGTTTCTCGATGAGTTGCAGCGCCAGAGCGATGACATCAAGATCTTTTGGTGAAATTTTATGAGCTGTCGCCACATCGGCAGCGGCCTCTTCGTACTTTTTCAAACCGAACAGGTACCGGGCGCGACCGGCAAACGCGCCGGACAAATGACTGTTGCTCGTCACCATACGGTCGATCAACTTGTCGGCTTCGTCTGCCTGTTGGAACTGGTCGCGCAGAATTCCGGCAAGATTCTGATACGCTTCGAGCTGGGCGGAATCGTGCACAATCGCACTGCGATAAGAGATCGATGCCTTCTGATACTTTTGCAGAGCTTGATGGCATAATCCTGTTTTGTATTCGAGTTCCCCCTCATCGGCGAATTGGGAACGCAATGTTTCCAAATGCACTAAGGCGTCGTTGTAACGGCCGAACTGCATCAGAAGATCGACAAGCGACCGACGAATCGACGTTCGTCCGGGATCCATCCGGATGACTTTTTCCATATACAGAAGAGCGCGATATTTCGCGCGAGGGTTTTCTGCCGTCTTTTGCAGGAGTTCCGCCAGTTCGGCGTGCCGTTCGATATCGTTCGATATCGTTCGTGTTGTATCCCAGGTATTGACTCAGATAGCGGGCCGCAAGTTTATCGTCGCCGGTTCGTTCCGCACGGCGTTTCTGATCCAGCAGGCTGACTGCCAGACGCTTGACCTGCAGGGTGTGCAGCCCCATCGTCGTGCCGACACACACCACGAACACGACCATCAATCCCAGTAAAAACCGCAGATTGACGTTTCTGAATCGAGACTTAGACGCTTTCTTATGCTCAATCGAGGTCATTGCGCGCGAAGCGTCGGTACGGTCGATCGTCGGCTGCAGCGCCAAGGGAGAGATAACGGTCCTTTTGTTTTTTTCGACAGGCATGCCACCTGCTGAGCGCTTCACCACGGCGTTCTTACGTTTGGTACCATCACTTGAAAAGTTCTTTCCACCCCCAAACGGCGAAGTGGAGTGTACGGTCTCCTGATCGGATGGGTTCGCGTCCGTCTGGTCGTCCGAGTTCTGTGGTGATGGCTGTTCCGATTCCACCGCTGCTTTACCGGTACTTTGCCCTTGCGTGCCGTGTGATTCGGTGTCCCCTTCCAGCGTAGGAAGGTCGCTCGCGGTATCGTTTGAAGCAGCGGAGAGATCAGCACCCCCCTCAGCAGGATCGACCGGCTTAGCGGATGCTTCTGTTGAGTTGGAAGAAGGCGGATCGGTCTGTTTTTTCAATGGGTCCGACATGACGTGCTGGCTGCTTCACAGAAAAAGAGGACGGGAGGGGGCTCATGTTTCGCTTCGATTCCGTTCGCGAGCGGCATTTGATTGAACTGATTATCTATTGAATTGATCCGGGATGGCGTTCATGCAACAGACTTTTGACGATACTATTGTTTTACCACAGCGGCTATTGCAGAGTCGACAATAAATTTTCTACTTCCTGACGGCGAGGAAACTTTTCGTCAAGAATCAAACATCCTTCCAACTGCTCACGAGCGTCGTCGTGAAGTTGTTGTTGATGAAGCAGCTTGCCATAGGCGTAACGAATCCACGGATCCCCCGGCAATTGACGAATTAGCGTCGGCAGGGCCTTAGCGGCTTCGTCGGACTTCCCTGCGTCGATTAAGGCGCAAACGTACGTCCCCTGAATCCCCGGATTTTGGGCTGCACCTTTCATGGCGATTTCAGCCAGTTTCAAGGTTTCTTCATTCTGTGGCTTCGACGACAGCAGAATCATGGCAAGGTTGTTGTTCAATACGATGTGATCAGGTTCATTCTTCAGGCCTCGCCTGTAAAGCGCTTCGGCACGATCGTAATTTGCATCGTGCCGTTCCAGTTCTGCCAACGTGATGATCGCCTTGAGATTGTCATCGTGTTCGAGGACGGATTCGAGGTGTTCTTTGGCTTCTTGAGGAAGATTCAACCGAATGAGGATATCTGCCAATGCCAGACGGGAAAACATCTCGTCCGGCTTGCGCTGTACCGCTTCGAGAAGGTATTTTCGTGCTCCCAGCAAATCGTTGGCCGAGAGATAAAAGTTTGCCATCCGGAGTTCGGCCGTCTGCTGTTCGGCATCGTGCATTTCGGCATTCTGAAGAGAACGCAAGGTGGCATCGATTTCACCGGTCTGGAAGTGAATGGAAGCGAGCAGAATCCATGATTCGGCTCGATCAGGAGCGACTTCGGTTGCGATCGTAAAATGCTTTTTCGCGTCGTCGATATTCTTCCGCAGCTGATGATACCGTCCCAGCCAGATGTGAGTGACTAGCAAGTTGGGGTTCAACTCCAGAGCCTTTTTGAATTCGGCTTCTGCGTTGTCGAAATTCTGCTTACGGAAGAAGAGGTCGCCTCGAGCCAGGTAAAGATGCGGATTTTTGTCGTTCTTCTTCTGGGCATTGTTCAAAGCCTGTATCGTTGCTTTGATGTCCCCCTTTGATAATAACTCGAGTGCAATGCTGACATCGGCATCAGCAACGTTTTCATCGCGGTTGGCCGCCTGATCCCATAGTTTGCGAGCTTCGAGAACGTTACCCTGACGGTAAAGTACCGAACCGAGTTTGTGAAGAACGAACGGATCGTTATTCGTTTGTTTCAGCTTTTCTCGCAGTTGCTTTTCCATAGCCTTGAGGTTGACAAGCTGATTCGCTGACGTTTGGACATCCTGAGGATTGACGGATCCGGACGAATCCGTCGGCTGCTCTTGAGCAACGGCGACTTCCTTCATGAGCAATGCCTGAGAGCAGATTCCCACCGTCAGGAGAATCATCAGAAATTGACGTATGGCACTCAAACGAACGCTGCTGAACAAGGAGCACCCCGTCGATGGCGTGAATCGAAATATTGTCATGACTATTTCCATCTGTTTAGCTCGTGAGTGGGAACCAGTACGTGCCAGATTTTCCGTTCGTTGCAATTCTTCGGTACACCGATCCCCGGTTCGCCGTGTGACACCCTTCAGTTTTCCAATATGTAATGATTGATATCGCCGGTAGTCGGGTGGCAGCCAAACGAGTCCCGTTCGGCTAACAATGCAAATACAAACTCGAAATTCACGTTACGCTGGCTGAAATCAGAATTCATCATAAGCACGCCAGTCGGTCATGGGCAAGGACGAACAGCCGAACCCCCAGCTTCTATCAATAAGGGGGGAAGGGGCACAGGCGAATTTGCCGGCAACCGGAAATACCGAATATTACTGTTTACGTTGTGATCGGCGCTGGTATGAATTCACGTTCCCTTTGCCGATTCAGTGAGGCACCGGACTCAATTGAACGAATCGGAGAAAAGACGACCTTCAAATGGCTGGTTCGTTCTACGAGAATGAACCGCCGTCCGTACCGATCCGCCTAATTAATCCAACACGGTCGAATGCGAAGATTAGGGGAATTTGCGGAGTTAGCAATTTTTTTCTAATTTTTTGCTTGACTTTCGCCGTTCAATCGAGCAAGTGTCGGTTACGGGTGACAATTTTTCTTTGAAATTAACATTTGAGGACGCACAGTGATGAAAAAGTTTCTCTGGTCTTTCCTCTCGTTTGCAACACTGTTTGTGATGAGTGCAGGGGCGGCCCAGGCTGAACCACTTGCTTTTATTCGAGCATTTCGACCGTTAGGGCAGGGGTCATCATTTGACTCAATCGCGTTCGACCACTTGAATGGTGACATATTAGTTAAAGCATCGGGGCCAAATGGTTCAGTAACGACTCCCGGCAATGAGATCAAGATTTACCGTTACGACCACTTTGGTGGCCTTAAGAGCGTATCCACGCTTAACGCCGCAGCGCTAGGTTTCAATGGTGAAGAATTCGACCTCGACGTGTATGCGGCACCCTCGGCTAATTTATCCGCAAATGGTACCAGCAACGGTGGTACGACCGCATTTAACGGAAGTACTATTGTCGATGGAACGATCCTTCTGTTTAACGGTTCGAATTCTCCGGATACAGTGACAGCCCTGACGAATACTACCACATTGACGAATGCGAGTATTATTTCGACCCTCACTACTGGTGGTTCGGGAGGTAAAATTGCAGGTGCGGTCAACTCGACAAGTGGCCTTATGTATACATTGAATCGTGTCGCGACAGACAAGGTTGTTTCTTACAATATGAACACCGGGGCTGTTGCCGCCGGGGCAAATTTCTCGACGCAATCTCCGCTTGTTGGGTCGGGTGCGACCGATCCCAGCGACATTAATCCTGATTACTCGTTTAATGTCTTGATCGAAGGGGATATTGCCGTACATCAGAATACGGGAAACCTCTATGTGGTCTCCGGGCAGACCAATCATCACGTCATCCGCGTGTTCAGTTCAACTGGGACATTCATTAAGGATATTAATCTCGATGCGATTCTGCAGGCCGCTGGTCAACCCACGACGATTCTTGATAGCATCACTGGTATTGCAGTCGAACCTCAGGACTGGGGTCACTATCCTTATCAGAATACTCCTTGGACGACCGACGAGAACATCTGGTTGGCCACAAAGAACGGCTGGATTATCCACATCACGACCGATAACAATTATCCGGGCGAAATTCCTGAACCGGGAAGCTTGGCCTTGTTGGGTATTGGATCCGTTGTTCTTCTGGTGTATCGCCGACGTCAGAAACTTGCGAATGTTTGATTTAGAATCTCGACGGCTTGCCCCCAAAGATATCGTTTGAAATGAATTCAGAAGCCGGGAGTCATTATGACTCTCGGTTTTTTTCGTTACGAAATAGTTCACGAGACAATGGGCATTATATTACTTCCATTGCAAACACCCCATGGGCGATTCTTCTTATCTGCCCATGTTGATTTTTATCAGCGCCTTCATGCAACCGGATTAGCTCCGTTATTCTCTATCACCACAATAAGTCGTACTATCGTTTGAAATCGTTGCTACAAGGTCTTAAGCGATACGCGACCATGTTTTGGTCATCTACGATAAGTCGAGTGTATTTTTGTGAAATCGGCAGTATTGGATTTTCTTTCGTATCATGGATGTTATGATAAATATGGCCCCTGTTTACGGTAACGACTTGTTCGTTCGATTGTATTTCGCGGTTGAATTCCATGCCCGGACAGAACTCCAGAAAACTTCGACAGCGTCGACGTGTTGTTTTGATGCTGCATCAAAATTCGCACCCGAGTCCGACTGAGATCGGTCTCGATACGTCGTTGTTTTCGTCAGTCGAATCCACGAGCAGCGACTCACCCGACGTCAGTTGTCCCGAAACAGTGATAAGCGAGAACTCAGTCGATTGCCATTGGAACGATCGTGCCGTTTGCGGCCGTATCGTGGCAAGGCTTGGCAGCCAGTCGAAACAACTGCTGCATCGGGTCACGCGATATCCTGTTGTGGTCTTAGGTTCCCGATCAGACTGCGATTGGCCGTTACCCGGTTCGGGATTAGCTGAGTTGCAGGCCTGTTTCCTGTTCATCGACAAGAGGATTTATTGCGTTGATCTCACTGGCACATATGCCCTGAAGGTTAGAGGAGGGCGATTTCAGCAGATCTGGGTGCATGACGGAAGTGTTGTTGAAATCGGGAATCTGCGCCTTCGTTTGTATACCGGTGAAAATACTCACGAAAGCGGTGCGATTTCCTCAGGTACAGAATCAAGACGACCGTTGAATGACAGAATCGACCCGATCGCTGACGAAGCCCAACTCGAAACCGATGCCGAGGAGTTTGCGTGCAGTCGGTTTCTCGAGTTGACTAAGAACGGCAGTATTTCACCACGTCGTTACGAGATGACGCGAAATATTACGTTAATCGGGCGAGATTCGCCGAGCACAATTCGACTTAAGGATCCTTCACTATCTGTTGTCTCGTCGGCGCTCGTGCAGACGCGAAATGGTGTCTGGCATGTTAACATTCAATCGTCTGGCAATTCCGACAAAGTTCCGAGCGACGGGAGCGGCCGATCGAATCATGACGACAACCGGCCGAATCGATGCCATGTATGGCAGGCGGGGCAATCCATTCAAATGGGACGATTTCATATTCAACTGTTCGAAGACACCAACGGGAATGGCAAACGATCTGAAGAAAGTCCTGAATTGAACATGGCCCAACGTCATTGATTCCCAGGACGATGCGCATCGATGTGCTCGCGATTGCCCCGACAGATAATACCTGCCCGAGGGGGCATCTCCGATTTCGCCGTAATCGGTGTCTCACGAACGTTCATCGAGAAAGTATTTACGCAGGTGTTTACCCGATCGTTGTATGGAGAGCATAACGAAATCGAGCACTAATTTTCTTCCTTTGTTGGCGATGGAACAAGGCATCCGAACGGCCGAATGAGAGTTGCAGTTCATGTGATTAAAAACAGGTTGCCAAGTATCTTCAGAATTCGGGTTTAAAGTTCATCAGAAGTCCCTTTGTCGCCCTTATCAGCGATATCTATTTGCATTGAGATTGGTTCAGGGAATTCAGCAACATGGTGGAAAACAAGAAACGCGTTTATCGGTTAAACGTTCCGTTCCTCAAGAAAATGATTTACCTGGGTGTCGGATCGATTTTTCTTATCGGAGGCGTTCACGTCCTGCACTCGCGGCAGGTGCATCGGAATGCGGAACTTCTGTTTCGGCTTGCGGATGATGCCGAACAGGCCGGTAAAGAAAACCTCGCGCTCACCTATCTGGGACAGTATACGCGACTGCGCAAGGACGATCTGGAGGGACTAAAGCGGTACGCCCGTCTGATTTCCAAAGACACCGAATCATTTCGCTCGCAGCAGGCGGCCTTTATGGCCTCGGAACAGATCTTGAGAATGGATCCGACGGACGATGAATTCCGACGAAAAGCGGCCGACATCGCCATTAAAATGCAACGGTTTCAAGACGCGATTATACACATCGAAGAATTGATCAAACTGCATAAAGGTGACGCCGAAGTCGAACATATGCAGGGTCGGTGTTACAACGGAATGGGAGACTATCGAAAATCGTCCGAGGCGCTGCTTCGCGCGATCGAACAGGACAATACCAAAATCGATTACTACATGGGTCTGATCAATCTCGTTTTGACGCGATCGACCAGTCTGAAACTCACAGAAATTGACCCGATACATGAGGAAGACGTATCGAACACAACTGTGGCTGAACGCCTCGTCTCGCAGATGGTGGAAAATGGATTACCAAAATACGAAGCCTACTTGGCGAGGGCTAAATACCAGATTCGTTCGCAGAAGCTGGCCGAGGCGCAGGATGACATCGATCAGGCTCTCAAACTCGCGGGGCACGAAC
Source organism: Planctomycetota bacterium (assembly GCA_027618475.1). GTDB lineage: Bacteria > Planctomycetota > Planctomycetia > Planctomycetales > Planctomycetaceae > JAQCEJ01. The sequence goes on from JAQCEJ010000008.1 coordinate 36,789, forward strand.
CAGACGTTTTAATTGCCGGGATCGAGCTGGCCATTCTGCGAGCCGACGAAGAGCGCAGCATGGCCAAGAAGGAAGAGTCTGACGCGATCTTGGAACAGGCGCGCGAACTCGCCCGAACAGGACTTGGTCTGTCCGAACAGAATATGCGGTTCTACGTTCTTCTGGCTGAAATCGAACGTGGTGAAGGTCGGATCGACGAATCGTTAAAAATCGTCATGCAAGGCATTGCTGAACTTCAGAACCAGCAAGCGCTCAGCGGCGTCGACAGGCTGAATAAGCTTGGCGAAGCTGAACGGCAGCTGTTATTCGCTCAGGCCGATTTGATCATCTCACAGGCCAAGGCGGACGACGGAACAATCGACGAATCAAAATTAAGCGTCGCACAGGAAATCATCGGACAACTGCGCGAAACGCTGATTATGGAAGCCCTGATTGATTTTCTCGAAGGTCGCATTCTTGTCGAACGCGAATTATGGAACGATGCCAGTTTGCTGTTGGAGCGAACCCGCGGAAAACTCACGCGGTTTCCGAGCGTTATGCAACGCATCGATCTGATGCTGTCGCAATGTTATATTCAACTCGATAATCCCGACGCGAATCTGAACGTCTTCAAACGGGCGCAGAATTCCTATCCGTTATGGGTGCCGGCCCGGCTTGGTTATGCGTCGGCCCTCGCCCGAGTAAACCGAATTGACGAATCGATCGGTGCGTATGTCGGTCTGATGGGATACCCAGGCGTGAGTGAAACCGTTGCTCAGCTGCTCATCGCACGGCAGGCCTCGCTTCCCAGTTCCCGCCGCGACTGGTCGGCTGTGGGGAAATTTCTGGACGCCATCGAAACGCGGGCCGATTCGGACAAGGAATCGGCCGAGATCGCCGTCATCAAGTCTCAATACCGGTATTATCAGGACGAATTTGACGACGCCTTGAAAACGCTGGAAGAGGCCCAGAAGCAATACCCTGACGAACTCGTCATCTGGACGAATCTGATTGAATTCCAGGCGCATCGGACCGATCTCGAACCGAACGAACGAACGGAGAGAGCGAAAACACTGCTGAAAGAGGCGTTGGACAAGTTCGGTGACACTTACGAACTGCGACTCGTACAGATCGGACTGATTGCGCGTTCTACTGGGGAGGACGTGATCGAGAAATTGAAGACGATGGAAGAGGGGCTGGATGCTTACTCTGATGACGAACGATTGCAAGTTCTCGACGCCTTGATTTCTGCCTATCAACGATACGGAACACGCGACCGCATCGCACCGTTGATTCAGTCTATGATCGACATTCGACCGAAAGATATCGAATATCGCCTAAAGATGATCGAATTCGCCGGTCGCCAGGGGGATGACAATGCCGTTGCAGAACATATTCGGGTAATACGCGAGGTCGAAGGGCCGGGTGGACCGTGTGGAAACTATGTGGAAGCGTCCCAATTGATTTATCAGGCGACGCGCGAACGAAAACTGGGGGACAACATCAAGAGGGCGCGAGAACTGTTGATGGAAACGGCAAAAAAACGCCCCGCCTGGTACGATATCCCTCGAACACAGGGAATTCTCGAAGAACTGGTCGGAAACTTCGACGAGGCCTTCGATTACTACAATCGTGCGATTGCCCTCGGAGATCGATCGCACGAGTCTATTTTGAGGATGATTCAGTACCTCTACGAAAAGCAGCGATACGGCGAAGCCGATCGCGAACTGCGGCGTCTGATCGAAGAAGACCCGTCGCTTATGACGGGGCAACTCGCACGGCTGGGTTGGCGAATTGCGTGGGAACGCGAGCAGTTTGAACAGGCGCTCGGTATGGCGGTCAACGTAGCCGAGGACTCTGAGGACTACCGTGATCAACTTTGGGTCAGTCAATTGCGCCAGGTTCGCGGACTCGACAGTGCTGAAGTGGAAGCGCCATTACGAAAAGCGATTTCAATGGCTCCTGATGCTCCCGATGTGTGGCTGAGCCTGATCGGCTTTCTTGTGCGTGAACAACGCATCGAAGAAGCGGAAGTGGCAATCGGTCAGGCCGAATCGGCATTGCCGAAGGAGGTCTTACGAGAAGCGTTGGGACGCTGTTTCGAGTTAGTCGGTGACACCGACAAGGCGGAAGAACAATATCGCAAGGACGTGGATGACGAACCGACTAACGTGGCCCGGCTGATTCGACTTTCTGATTTCTATATACGTTACGGTCGTTTGAAGGACGCGGAACTGTTTCTCAATCGCATTGTCGATCCAAAAACAAAAGCTCAGGACTTTGCCGTCGCTTGGGCACGCCGTCGGCAGGCACTACAGATTGCCAGTTCCCGCCGATTTGATGATACGGCGCGAGCGCTCGAACTTTTGGAAAGCAATATTCGTGACCGCAAGTACGAAACGGTTGCTGACTTACGCGCCGAAGCGGCAATTCGTGCCAACGGTATCACGCATCACGACCATCTGGCGGCGATCGAAACGTATGAACAAATTGCCGCGTATTCCCCATTATCGCAAGCGGAAATGTTCCGGCTCGCACATCTCTATAAACTGACAGCAAACTGGCCGAAATGCCGTGATCTCTTGCAACTCCTGATTGCTGACAAGAGCGACGATATGATACTTCTGTCGTTCTACATTTCAAGCTTGATCGAACTGGACGATTCGCTCGAGGCCGAAGTCTGGTTGCGGCAGATGGAACAGAAATTTCCCAATGGCATTATGACAAAGAAGCTTCGTGCCCGCTTACTTGCGGCGAACGGGCGACCCAAAGAGGCGGCAGATTTGTTATTGAAATATTTCGCCGATTCCTCCGCTGATTCCTCCGAAGAGACACTGACAGGCCTGATCGAACAAGGAAACGCAAAGGGAGCCATTGAGATTCTGCAGAAATTTGTCAGCGATACCAACCCGGCGCTATCACAGGAGGTTCTCGATGAAGGCGAAAAACTGCTCAACGAAGGCCAAACCGACGATGCTCTTGAACGACTGAGGGGATTTCTGCAAATGGCCGACGTGTCGTCCGATCTGAGGATCGCCGGTCTTCGTTCGACGGCCGATCTACTGGTGAGTATGGAACAGTATGAAGCAGCAGAGCAGATGTATCGAGATTACATCAGCCAATCGGGCTCGTTCGATGCGCACCTTCAGTTGGCCGTGTTTCTGGCGCAGCTTGGCCGCATTCCGGAAGCGCTCGCAATTTGTGACGACCAGTGGGCCAAAGCACCTGGCGATGCCGTGGCACGAGCCAGTCTGGCCATAGTCGAATGCGTAGGCGATCAGCCGAAGGTCCAACAAGTCGTCGAACAGCATCTCCTCGATTCGATTCGTCAGCACCCGCGCATGGCATGGCAGAAGTTATCGTTGGCTCGCCTGCGAGAACTTCAGAACCGTTATCCCGATGCTATTGCCCAATACCGGGACGTTCTGAATATCGAGCCGCACAACCTGTGGGCCATGAACAATCTGGCTTACGATCTGTCGCTGGTGCAGCAGGATCTCGACCAGGCGTTGTCGCTCATCAATCAGGGAATTCAGATTACCGGTCCACTTCCCGAATTACTCGATACGCGGGCCGAGGTCTATCTCGCCCGAAACGAATTGCCGAAAGCGATCGACGATCTCACGCGCCTTATCGAATCGGCTCCTTCACCGATGTATTATTATCATCTGGCAGAAGCGTACTGGAAGAGCAACGACCTGAAGAACGCGCGCAAGTTATTCGAGCAGGCGAAGTCGTCGGGGTTCTCGTCCGACAGACTCGGACCACTCGAAAAACAGCGATATCAGAAATTCGAATCGGCTTTGCTGCGGGAATCACAAACCTAGCTGCCACATTTTTACCGTTGGCGTATCCCGCTTGGAATTAAAACGAGCCACAGGCCGAAACCTGTGGCTCGCTCGTCAAAACAGGAACGTACTTCCGGAAGGGATATGTTCGGACGATGTAACCAGTTGCGGGGCGACAGTCCGTCATGTTCCCGTTGTTAAAAGCCGGCTGGTGCGGGAGGTCAAACCGGCCTGAAACCGAAAATTCCTGTTTCGTCGCATTTTATAGAGAACGGTTTTCATAACCTGATTGGCGACAGAATATGCGTTCAAGCTGTCCTAAAAAACCTATCGTCCAGAGGGTTATGAAACGGCTTGTCGTCAACATGCCTTGCCCGGGTATCATAGTTGTGGTGATCGGGGGAGTTCGGTCGTCAATCGTTCGCGCGACAAACGATTCTGCTGCACACTTAACCTGTCGAGATCCGGTCGGGCCACCGTTGTTGATGGAGGGGAAACCGGTCGATTGATCAGCGGATACATGAGTTTCCCCTTGGATCGCCGCCGACTGTTATTGTTTGCGACGAGATTTCGGTCTGAAGAATCGACCGACACGATCGCCCGCTGTTTGCGAGGTGCCGGGGGCTCCAAGTTCTCGGAGGTCTCTTGATCGGTCACGGAATTCTCAAGCGAGCGGGCATCACCCTCCGCTTCATCCGGCGTTTGCGAACGAATCAGCAGTTTCTTTTCATCGGTTCGCGCGTTGTTCGTGGCGAGCGTTCCGGCATCAATCGTCGCCGAACTCGGTTCACCCGCCATGACCCACGATTGCCATTCCTTTTCGAGGGACGTCACGCTGGCGTAATCGTAGTTTCGTTTCAGTGCGCTGTCCCAGCCCGACTGATGCGCCTCATCCAGAAACCTGATAAACGCCGCTTTCCCCCCCCGGTCGACCAGAAAGTGGGCCAGCGTGTAGCCTTCTGCGTACAGCATCAGCACCTTCTGCATTTCCTGTGGATATTCTTTGATCGCGAGCAGCGTCTTGAGGGGAATTTTCGTCTGGTCGTTGATCAGCTGTTGAGCCAGCAGACTCTGACGCCGTCTTTCCGATTCGTGTTCCACCAGCGTGGCTGCCCCTTCATCGGCCCAGCGCGGCAGAGGGCGGCGAAAGTGCGTGGCGAATATCGTATGACTGATTTCGTGCGGCAGAACCGAATCGAGAATTCGTTCGAGCGAACCCTGAATCCGCATATTCCAGTTGAAAACTTCACCTCGATCGAATGTAAACGTGGTTGCTCCTCCGGCACCCATCGTTCCGACGGTCACCGTGATGGGGCACGGCTGACCCCATGGTTTGAATTCCATCCCCAACCATTCGAGCGCTAATTCTCGGCGATAAATCTCGGCCGCTTCGCCAACCTGATGGGCAATCTCGGTAGTCGGTGCATGGACAACAAAATTCTTCGTACGCTCGGTTGCTGCCTGTAAACTTGCAGATGCCAGAGCCGAGATAATCAGCACCCAGCAGTAAAGCGTCCGTCCTATTCGATGAGGACAATGATTCATGTTCATTTCAGTCATCCTTGACGAAATTCTGTATCACGAACTCTTGCTGTTCATGGTTGAAGGCAAGATTGTCATACGCCCTTTAGTCGTTTCAGGCCTGGCTCGCTGGAAGAACTTGAGGGTCGATCACTCCAGGGGAATACAGACGTTGCCGGAGATACCCGACGGAAGAATATTCAAACAGAGGGGTGAAATGCGTTTGATTTACCAGAGAGCAATATTCGATCCAATGTCCAGGAAATCGAACAATACAGCCGCCTGCTGAGTTGCAACTTACTAAATATCAGGATGTTGCGATTTTTGATTTATGTCAACGTATTGTCGAGGTCGCTGCCGACAGCCCGTACTCATGTAATTGTTACAAGGGAAAAGGTCGATTCTGATCGACCACCATTGAAAACGGTTACGCTCTATTCGTACGTAAGCCGTTGCGCAAAAAAAGAGGGACCGAAGGGGCTGAACAGCCTCTTCGGTCCCTCAAACGTATTTCCGTGGGAGAGCCGACACGATTCAATGAGATTATGAAACGTTCATCGACTGTCACACTCAATCCATGCTAGCCCGATTCATCCCGTACGCGGGCGATAATTCGCCGAAGGGATCGCTCCGGAGAAGTACCGCGCTGGGGATCAAGAGATCGACCTATGCGTTCGCGTCAGCGGCCGGTTCCGGTGCCGCTTCTTCAGCGGGAGGAGCCGGAGGTGCGTCCCCCTCTGCAGGAGTAGGCGCAGGTGCCATTTCGTCATCGGTTGTCGCATCGGTTTCAATCGCGCTGTCGCAGCAGGTGTCCTTCTTCCAGCGATCCATAAACCCACGTGACCGCTCTTTCATCCGCTGAAATCGACAACGGAAGTCGGTATTTCCGAATATTCCCGCCTCACCCGAGGTCGGAAAAATCAGGCTGGCACACGCGAGCAAACAGGCAAACAGGAGTGTCCGTTTCATGTCATTCTTTCTGCAGCCATCAGGGCTGAGTTTTGAGTTAAGCATTGACTCCAGGTAACATTCGTGAGTTCGAACTTCGGCAACACGCGGAATTCGCGTCGGATGATTTCCGCGTGACAGTCGAAATAAAGGTCGTTCGAGATGCGAACTGAAGAGCAGAGTCTGGGGTTGTTCGGGCATTGATGCCGGTAGGTACGAGGCGGATGACGCAGGATTGCCATTCCCATGAACGACGTTGTGTCACACAATTGATATCGTCATTCGGCGGCACTCGATTCCGGGAAACGTACCGACAGAGAAGCGATGAATGCGAATTGACGCCGCTTCCGTCTCACAAGCCTTTTCTCAACGCGTACAAGCAATTTCGCTAGACATTCACCAGCAGCAAAGCTTCGCCTGAATCGTACGAGACGCAAATCCGGTACGGTTTCACTGAAACCGAGGTTCGGGTCATGATTTCGGTGAGTTTGCGGCTTCTGACAGTTTCTCAGCCGGGTCGTCATCGAAAATAACGGTAACGACTTGCAGTCGACCCTTCCTTTCGCGGAGCATCTCCACCGATCCCGAGGAAGCAGCGACCAGTTCGGCAAAATGCCGGCTGTCGCGAATGCTCACGCCGGCAATCTGACTGATGCGGTCGCCGGCGCTCAAACCTGCGTCATCAGCCGGAGAACCGGCATCGATACGCACCAGGGAAATCACTCCGGGTTCGGCCGGATCGATGCGCCATCCCACGCCCAGTCGAACGGGGGGACCATCGAGTTCAGCGGTGACCGTTTGTGGTTCCGCTTCGCCGGGACGCTTGAGGACAAATTCCACGGGATTATTTGCCCGTGACACAAGCCGTAAGAATGACGTCGTCGCCGGGAGTTCGGTGCCGTTGATCTGTTGGATACGGTCACCGGCACGCATGCCCGATCGTTCGGCGGGCGAATCACGGCGAACCTGTTCGATTTCGATAATCCCCTGCTCTTCCAGTTCGCGGTTCCACGAAATCCCCAGTCGCGGCGGTGCCGGCGGTGCGGGTTGACTCATCTGCATTTGAACCGTCGTATTTTCCGACTTCGATTCGCTTCGAAATTGGGGGAGACTCTCCGCATCGGCTGCTGCGACTATCATCTGAAAGAACAGCCGGGAAATCTGCTCCATTCCGTTCCAGTTCAGTTTTTCAGGGTCGTCGCTCGGTCGATGATAATCGTCATGCAGTCCGGTGTGGGGCATGAGAAAGGGAATTTTATTCTCATAAAACGGGTGATGATCGCTGTCGCGTTTAATCGTCCAGTCGAACAGAATGTCGATGTCGGTCACCCGATTCTGCTCGGCGATAAATTGTCGAAAGCCAGGGGCCGTTCTCACGCCGTACATGGTCAATCCCTGTTTCGGCAATCGACCGATCATGTCCAGATTCAGGTACAGGCCGACGGACGTGAGCGGAATCGTAGGGGTATCGATCCAATATTCAGACCCGAGCAATCCCTTTTCTTCCGCATCCCAGAAGGCAATAAGAATCGGCCGTTTCAATTTCAACGGTTGTCGGGTGAGAGCCTTAATGACCTCAACCACTGCGGCCACACCGCTGGCGTTGTCGTCGGCCCCATTATGAATCTGGCCGATCGGTCCAAAACTATTCTGCGAGTTGCCGTATCCGACGTGGTCGTAATGGGCACCCACGACGATGAATTCATCAGCCAGTTGCGGCACATCCCCTGGCAGGTAGGCCAGCAGGTTGCGATAGTCGTCGCCGAATTCCTGAGTGAAATAACCGCTGTCACCTCGGGCCTTGAGTCCCGATTTTTTCATAATGTCGAGCAGATACGCCCCGGCGGCGTGCCCCCCCTTCGAACCCGCTTCGCGCCCTTCCAGCGTATCGCTGGCAAGAAAGAGCGTATGTTTTTTCAAACCGTCGGCTTGAATTGAATTCATCGCCGCGTTGATTAGTTCGAGTTCACCGGCCCGAAGGAACGTGGGGGCTCCACAACAGATCACAGCCTGCAAGATCAGGCCTATCAAGAGGTAGACGCGACGGCGGAGTTCTCTCTCTGACATGCGATGACGTTTTCCTGAAAAAAACCAATTCGAAATCTTTGACGGCAACTGCTTGAAATTCGTTGTATTTGGTATAATGAACCTCAGGTAAGATAATCATTGCTCAGATTGACGTATAGCCGTAGTTGAAAAAAGGAGATCGTGAGACGAGTTCCCCGATTCGATGGGTAACCATTTCAGCCGGTGTGTTACCTGGGGGGAACTTTGCTGTTCAGAGAATTCTAAAACAGCAGAGAAAATGCGATCGCGCCGCTGAAAGCCTGAAGGCACGAGTTATGAACCGAAGTTGCCAAGCGATGGCCTGTTTTTTCCTGCTGTCGATGGTCATTCAATGGATGGGATGCACCGAGGATGAGTCTGCGGTTGCGCCGGTCGCCGCTTACAGCGATCTTCCCGATGATGGTCGTCTTCAATGATCAGGTCGTATCCAACGTCGATTTCGACTCGAACCTGAGCGACCTCGAATTCTTGACACGCGACGGATCTTCGCAAGCCTTGCGCGATTTTCTGAAAGAGAAACCGGTGATCCTCGTGATCACTCGTGGTTATGCTGGTTCAATCTGTCCGTTCTGCTCATCACAAACGTCGCGTTTGATCAATAATTATCAGAAATTCGTAGATCGAGGTGCGGAAGTCGTCGTTGTTTATCCGCTCGAAAAACCGGATGACACGCCACGCCTCGACGAGTTTCTCAAGTCGATCGAGATTCGAACGAATACGCCGGCTCAAAATCCACCGTTTCCGTTACTGCTCGATGTCGAACTCAAAGTGGTCGACCAGCTCGGAATTCGCGCATCATTGTCGCGACCGGCGACATATATTCTCGATCGGCGCGGACAAGTTCGGTTTGCCTATGTCGGCCGATCGATTGCCGACCGACCTTCCGTTCAGGCGTTGCTCGATCAACTCGACCAGTTGAAGTTGGAAGAACAACCAACGACATCGTCCGCTGTCGATAAAGCACAACCTTTCACTTTGCCAAAAAACCGCGCTACCTCCCGCAAAACAATGCCGTCGTATGTTCCCATGCGGAGAAAGGATACCTGAGAATGACGGTATCGCCGGATCCGCATTGGTCAAATTTTTTGCAGATTGCCGAGCGAATAAACCTGCTGAGCGGGGACGTTATCGAGCAGTTAAAAAATGATTCGAAAATGCGTCAGCGATCTCCCGCCGAACTCGCCGTGCAACACGGATGGATGAACTCGGTTCAAGTCGACATCGTCACGACGTTGATGCATCCGCGAACGACGATTCCGGGGTATGAAATTCTGGACGTCATCGGTCAAGGAGGGATGGGAGTCGTCTTTCGGGCGAAACAGTTGAATCTCGACCGCGTTGTAGCCCTTAAAACCGTGCTGTTCAGTCAGGTGGGAGACCCCAGCATTCTCGAACGGTTTCGGCAGGAAGCGATCACCGTCGCCAAGTTGCGTCATCCCAATATCGTCACGGCTTACGACTTCGGCCAGCACGAAGGCCGACTCTATTTTGCGATGGAGATGATCGAAGGAAATGATCTCGATGGGCTCATTCGTCAGAACGGCACATTAGACCCGGGGACGGCCTTGGGACTCTTGCGTCAGACCATTGCCGGTCTCGCACACGCCTCACAACTGGGGGTTGTCCATCGCGACATCAAACCGGCGAATTTGCTGCTGGTCGAAGCACCCGAAGGTTACGGACTGCCGAACGGTTTGCCGATGGTCAAAATTGCGGACTTCGGTTTGGCATTTCTCACAGCGACGTCGGAGTCGAGTACACGGTTAACGATGAACAACGCTGTCGTCGGAAGTCCGAATTATCTGGCTCCCGAACAGTTGAGCGGACACCGCGTTGACCATCGGGCCGATATCTATGCTCTAGGGGCGACCTTTTATCACATGTTATCGGGAAGCCCCCCATATGTCGGCGACAACGTAACGCAAATCATTACCCAGAAATTATCGGGGCAGTTTCGGCCGATTGCCCGGCAACCCGAGTCGATCAATCTATTTGTGCAGTCGCTGATGAAGCTCGATCCCGCCGATCGGCCGTCCGATTACGGGCTGATCCGTCAGGAGATCGACCTCCTCGCGACAACGCTCGTCCCCGAAACGATTTTCATATCGGGAAATAATCGGCCGTCGACCATTACGGCGGAAACGTCCGACGACGATCGACAAAACAAACTTGTCGCAAACCCGCTGGCGAACGAACCGCAAGCGACAAGCGTTAATCTGCTGGCGACGCAGCCGGTCGATCCTCGAAACAGGCACCACGATGCCGAGGCGACGCTTATTCTTCAGCGTCCGTCACTGCGACGTCGATGGTTCATCAGTCTGCTGGTCGGAGCATTGGCAGTGGTAGCGGTTGTTTACGGTCTGCGGGATCGGGGGAAGCCAGACAAACCCCGACCGACAAGAACCCTGGCTCGCGGAGAATGGTTCGATCATTTGTTTGACGGACGGACACTTTCCGGCTGGAGCACCATGTCCGGAGGTTGGTCGATCAATAATCATCCCGATCACGGAGCCGTCCTGTCGGGCGAACGGGGCACAATCCGCAGGCAGTTGATGCGTGAACACGACGAGAAGGAAACATCGATCGACGGACTCGAACATTATGTCGTCACCTTACTGGTCATGTTGAATAACGCCGATCGAATCTCGATTGAATTTGGACTGAAGAACGAAGCTCAGACCGGATATCCGCGATTCGCACTGGTGGTCACGAAGCAAGGACTGCAACTCGGTCGCCGGTCAGATCAACCCAACTCGTTCGAGCCGATGCAAGGTGAAATCGCGATTGATCTCGCCCCGATGACGCTGGCTGAAGTTCGCATCGAACGCCAGCAATCGGATTGGTGGGTGACATTAAATGACAAATTACTGGGAATTCTTCCCATCGAACCGGGAGGGGAATTACCAGAATTTCGTCTGACGGTCGACGGAGGCCCGGCTTTTTTTTCAGATATGATGATTCAGGAACTGCTCAGCGATCCGAACCCGGCCGACCCCCTTTAGCAGCCTGTTGAAAATGTGGGATGATCAAATTATGTGTACCACGGGGTAGCTTGTCCCCTGTGTTTTTCCGATGCCTCACAACAAGACTGCCGGACAAGCCGGCAGTGCCAACCATTTTTTCAACGGACTGTTAGCGGCATCGCATTCGAGACGTCCGCGAACTTCCCGGGCGGTCTTCATTGAATCCCCTGTCGGGCGACCGTTAGAATATACAGTGTATGGACTATTCGATTCTTGCCATCACGCTCTTGTTATTGGGACTGGCCCTGCTCGTCGCCGAGGTTTTTCTTCCTTCCGGAGGGATCATTTCGGCGTTGGTGGCGATTTGCATTATCGGTTCGCTCTGGTGCGGCTGGTCAGCCTGGTGGGAAACAGGCCGCGTGTACTTCTGGATCTATCTCGCAGCAACGTTGATATTGCTTCCGGCGGTGCTGATCGGTGCGTTGGTGGTGCTGCCCCAGACCAGCATCGGCAAAAAAGTGCTGTTGGAGGCTCCCCATCTCGATGACATTACGCCACACGCCGCCGAAATCCGTCGATTGTCGCAATACATCGGAAAAATCGGAGAGGCGGTAACGTTGCACAGTCCCGGTGGAATGGTCATGGTGGAAGGGGAACGAATGCATTCCGAAAGTGAGGGAATGCTGATCGAACCGGGAACAGCGGTGGAAGTTCTACGGCTGAACGCCACGCGACTGGTGGTTCGATCCGTTTCCTCGAAGGAAATAAAGGAAACCGGGCACGACGTCGACCGTACGGCGATAGCGGCAGCGGATGAACCTGCCGTGCCGAACAGGCTCCCGATGACGCCGAAACAGGAACTCGTAGATTTTGATGTACCGGTCGATGACGCTTAGTTTTCATAAGAACGCCTGACAACCGAATAGCCGAATTGACCCTGCTGGTTTTGAATTCGGCGCGCCAGTTCCTATAATCATTCCAACGGCTGTCAGACGCCGATCCGACGACTTCCGCATCATCCGCTATTGGGAATGAGAGACAATGGATAATTCCGTTTTATTTTTCGTGTTTATCTTCGTCTTTCTCGCCGTGCTGTTTCTCTTTGTGATATCCGCCCAGTATTTCAGTTTGTGGATCCAGTCGATCATGACGAAGGCGGGGATTTCGCTCCCCGCGTTGATTTTCATGCGCATCCGAAATGTGAATCCCTCAGTGATCGTCCGCAGCAAAATCATGGCGGTTCAAGGGGGTCTGACGCGCGTTTATCCGATCTCGACAAAGGCGCTCGAAGCCCATTATCTTGCCGGGGGAAATGTTCCAAACGTCATTCGTGCGCTTATTGCCGCCCATAAAGCCAAGCTCGATCTCGACTGGCAGACCGCCCAGGCCATCGATCTGGCGGGACGCGACATTCTCGAAGCGGTGCGAACGAGCGTTTATCCGAAAGTGATCGAATGCCCCGACCCGCGTAAGTCCTCAGGAACGCTCGACGCCGTTGCCGGTGACGGTATTCAGTTGAAAGCTCGTGCTCGTGTGACCGTGCGGACGAACATCCGACAGTTGATCGGCGGAGCGACGGAAGAAACCGTGATCGCCCGCGTCGGTCAGGGGATCGTGCAGGCGATCGGTTCGACCGGATCGTACAAGACGGTGCTGGAAAATCCCGATAATATCTCCCGCACCGTGTTGAATCAGGGTTTGGAAGCGCAGACGGCGTACGAAATCGTTTCGATCGACATCGCCGATATCGATGTGGGAGAAAACATCGGTGCGCGGTTGCAGGCCGACCAGGCCGAGGCCGACATGCGCGTCGCCCAAGCCAAGGCGGAGCAGCGTCGTGCGGCGGCAAAAGCCCGCGAACAAGAAATGATCGCCCAAACGCAGGCCAATCGTGCCGAGGTCGTACTCTCCGAGGCGGAAATCCCGCAGGCAATTTCTGCCTCGCTTCGCAGCGGACAATTGGGACTGCTCGATTATTACGAGTTGAGGAACGTACAAGCCGATACCAAGATGCGAGCGGCGATCGCCGGTGAAGGCCGCGACGGTTCGCTCGCCTCGGCGTCTAAATAAGAGAGCTTTGAATTCAAAAGGCGATTGTATGACCGGCTTATCGAACCCGATGTGGCTGTTGGCCGACGCCGGTACCGTCGTTACGATTCTGGTGTTGTTTCTGTACTTCATCAACTGGGTGCTGCAGAAAGCCGGCGAAGCGAAGAACGCTGCGCCGCAGCGAGGACGTCCCGCACGCCAGCTTCCCGCACCACAAGCAAAGGAACTGGACGATTTTCTCAAGCGGGCCCGTGCCGGAGCAAACCTTCAGCAGGCCGGTCGTCGCGACGCGAAAGGCGTGTTTGATGGAAACGATCTGCTGGAAGTCGTTGAAGAGGCACCACCGCGCCGATCTCGACCCGCACAACGCCAGACGCCTCGGGAACCGAAACGGCAAAAGCCCAAGCCTCGTCCGCAACCGCTCGCTTCTTCGACAGATTCTCAACACGGATCGAACGAGTCGAAGCTCACGCGGCAACCATTGAACCGGCCTGTGCATCAGGAATTTCAATCGACGGTTGGTCATAGCCAATTGAGTCAGCTTCAGCAGCACCTGACCGCCTATATGGAATCGGGACGCGTCGACAAGTCGGTGGCCGAACATTTGCCGTCGCTGGTCAGAGAACTCAATTTGAAAATGGCACGAGAGAAAGAATCGACATCGTCTGAGGTGTCCGGCGCGTTGATCGAAGATGCGAATACCGCGCGGAATGCGATTATCGAAATGTTTCATAATCCTCAAGAGATTCGCCGGGCCGTGATCGTTAACGAAATCCTGCAAAGACCCCGATCGTTGCGACATGACTAGAACGGTTATTATAACCCGGTTGGCGACGGATATATTGTCAGATCGTCCTGCTGAATGCAGCGTCCCGAGAGTCATGAAACGACTTGTAAGCCCTTACCATGTCTGATGCCACTGTTAATGTCTTGCTGATCGCAGGACGCTACGAACTTCGTGGTGCGTGGACTTACACCATGGGACTGGCCGAACAACTCGGCAAGCACGGTTTCGATACCACCATCCTCTGTCCCGAAGCGCAGCTTCTCGATTCCGTCGAGCGCTCGCGGCTGCATATTACCGAATGTCGGCACTTGAGATACCCGATTTGGGGAAAGTTTGTCACTCGGCTTCTGGGACGGGAATTAGCGAGCCAGCCTCCCCGCTTGATTCATATTCAGTCGCGACGATTACTGGCAACCGGAGTGCAACTCGCCCGGCAATGGAACCGCCCCTGTCTACTGACGATTCACGACTATTTGGGGTCTCGCGAAAAACTGGTGGTCGATCCGACGATTTGTCGGCGGATGATCGCCGTCAGCGAATCGGTCCGTAAGGAGCTGTTATCACATGCGTATTATCCGCCGGAACAGATCGTCGAAATTCCTGTCGGAGTCGATCTTCCCGCGGCGAGCGATGTGCATCCGATTCTCGATCCGTCGCGCGTCCCGGTTGTCGGTATGGTAGGCCCGCTCGAAGAGTTGAAGGGGATTCCCTATTTTCTCGGAGCTGCCCGCAAGGTGTTGCAGATGTATGGCGACGTCGAATTTCTTATCGCGGGTTCCGGCCCCGAAGAGGAAAATCTCCGTCGACTCGCTCAATCGCTCGAGATCGCCGATCACGTCACGTTTGCACCAAATCTTAGCGATGTTGCTCCTTCTCTCGATGCGATCGACGTCTTCTGTCTGCCGTCGCTGATGCAAGGTGTGGGAACGATCATGCTTGAAGCGATGGCGCTCGGTAAGGCGGTTATTGCGGCCAACGTCGGTGGAGTTCACGCCGCCGTGAAACATCAGGAAACCGGTCTGCTCGTCTCCCCCGGCGAGAGCGGCGAACTGGCAACCCAGATCGTCGAGTTGCTCAGACACCCCGAACGGGCGCGAGAACTCGGGCAGCGCGCCCGACAACTCGTCGAAACTCGTTTTGCGACCGAACACATGGTTAAACAGACGGCGAGCCTCTACCGCACGATTTTAGAGGAAACCGAACGCGACGCTGGTTCTCGCCAAGAGTCGAAAGCCGTCCCTTCCCATTGATTCGGCTTTTTTTCAAACAACGCAAATTCAACACTCCATCCCCGCTATCGCACTCGAATTATGAATGCAGAAATCATCGCGGTCGGCACCGAGTTGACGACCGGTGCAAAACTCGACACCAACAGTCAATGGCTCAGTCTTAAACTGGCTGAGATTGGCATTCCGGTCATTTTTCACACGACGGTCGCCGACGATATGAATGCGATGCTCGACGTGCTGACGGCTGCTCGGCGTCGTTCCGACGTCGTCATCGTCAGCGGCGGACTCGGCCCGACGTACGACGACCTCACGCGCGAGGCTTTTGCCAAACTTGCCGGCGTCGAACTCGAACTGCATCAGCCGTCGCTCGATTTCATTCGCAGTTTTTTCGCGTCTCGCAAACGGGAAATGCCCGAACGAAATGCGGTACAGGCCCATTTCCCGTCAGGAAGCCGGCCGATCGCCAATCCACGGGGAACTGCTCCGGGCATCTGGATGGAACTCATTCGCGAAAACGCGCCGACACCCTGTCTGTTTATTGCGGTTCCCGGTGTCCCCAGCGAGATGAAGCGGATGTACGATCACGAGATCTTACCCCGTTTGCCTCACGGAGAGCTGGTTATCCGCCGCCGGTTGATCAACATGTTCGGCGTCGGCGAATCTCACGCCGAAGAACTCCTGGGAGATATCACCAGGCGACAGCGCGACCCCGAAGTCGGCATTACCGCGCACGAAGGAACAATCTCGCTACGGATCGTTTCACAGGGATCCTCTGCTACCGAGTGCGATGCCAAGATCGAAAAAACGGAACAGGAAATCCGTCGTCTGATGGGCCATTACATCTTCGGCGTCGAAAACGAAGAACTCGAAGATATCGTCCTCCCGCGTTTAGTCGAACGTGGTCAAACATTATCGACGGTCGAAATCGGCACGGGAGGATTGCTGGCGCACCGTTTGACATCGTTGAATTCTGTTTTCACGAAAGGCCCCCCCTCACCGGTTCGGGGCGGCACGATTCTTATCGATACAAAGTTACCCGGCAAATCTATCTCTGCGGTGCAGACCGTATGGAATCATCACCACGACGACGCCCTCGCTATCGACGATCTGACGAAGAAACTGGCAGAAGCCTGTCGCGCCGATTTCGAAACCGATTTCGCCCTTGCCGTTGCTCCCTTTCCGCAGCACGACCCCGACCGTGACCCGCTCGCAACGCCGATTACGTACGTCGCCCTGGCGTCTAACGCGCAGGTCCAGCTTCAAGAAATCGTACTGCTCGGCGACCCCGCTATTCATAAAAGTCGCGTGGCGAAGACAGCGCTAAATATATTGCGATTGGTGTTGAGGTAGCCGCGGGCGATGTGATTCAAATCGACAGTCGCCGTTCAAGATCTCTTTCAGCTTGGGCACCCGCGGCGAGCAAGAGCAAATCGATCGGGATGCGGCCGATTCCGTCGTCCGTTTCGCTGGGTAACTTGGCGTGAGAGTTCTCGGAAACGAGGTAGCAGTTTTTTTCGAATCGCGAAAATCGTTCCCGAAATGTGGTGACGCCACGTAAATGATGCGAGGTCTTGATTGTGATCTCAAATCCAAGAGGAAACTGCGGGTGATCGTAAATGAGATCGATGTCGTCATTCTTGTCTTTCCAATGGTACAATCGGACGTTGCTTTGCAGACTGAGTGCATGGAGATGCGATGCGATGAGATTTTCCGTCAACAGCCCTACTTCGTCCGAATGCTCCAAGAACGCCAATCCCCGTTGTAGCGAAGCATTGCGAATAGCACCGTCGACGAAATACAGCTTTCTCCCGCGTTTTTGAACCGAGATCTCGCTGCCCGAATAATTGGGCAGAGTGAACACCAGATAGGATCGTTCCAAGTAAGACAGGTATCGATCGAACGTCGGTTGTGAAAGTCCGTCGAGATTATGGCTGATGTTTGCCGGCGATAACAATCCCGTGATCTGACCGGCTAACGTGTAAAGCAGACGTTCGAGCAACATCGGCTGCTCGACTCCCACGGCTTGTGGAATGTCTTTATAAATCGCTCGTTCAACAGCGTCGGTTCGCAGGATCAGTTGCGATCGAAGGAATACCGACGTCTCATCCTGTTGGGCATTGCTCGTGTTGAGTAGGAGTTCCGGAAAGCCACCGGTCAGAAGGTATGTCCGCCGCGCCGACGAGAGTTCGCTTGTGTCGATTTTGGCCTTGATGCAGTTTTCCAAAGTCTCGTGAAGATGTTCGCCGACGGGCACGCTGACCGGCTTTCCAATCAAGTCAAGGTATTCGGGAAAGAGATACGGCGTCAGGTACTGTTCTTCCCAGCGGCCGACGCCGCTTTCCAGTTTGCGGCTGCGAAGCGCGGCCGTCGAACTGGATGAGCCCACGATACGGACGGGGTATGCTTCGTCGTAGAAGGTCTTCAGCCAGAGATCCCACTTTGGGGCGTACGTCAGCTCGTCGAGAAAGAGAAAAAGCGGTGCTTTAGTGGTTGGCTTATGGCCGTACCTGGTACTGATATCTCGCAAGAACTCGACGAGTTGACCGAGCGTCATCGTCATGAGTAAGGGATGATCTAGTCTTAACCAATAAATCCGTTTTGCCGGGATCCCCTCATTCAGCAAGTGCCGAACAGATTGATACATGGTTGTTGTTTTCCCCACACGACGGGGGCCGAGGATTAGCTGAAAGCGACGGGGCACGTCTTGAAACATCAGCCGCCACAGGCATTTGGCCAAAGGTCGCTCAACATCTTGAGCCAGCGTATTGGGAACCTGATCAGTGGCAATCCACGGATTTTGGTCGTGAACAGTTCGACTGAAGTCTTTTGCGACTGGCGACCACGTACTTTTCTTCTTTTTACCCACGTCATCGACTCCCTATTTATGCTAATTAAAATAGCATATTTATAGTGAATGTTATTTTAATTAGCATAATACACGTGCTTGATGCATTGTCAATGGCAATTCTGTTCGATACAGAGTATGAAATTTCGTCCAGTCACAAAGCACCTGCCGGAGCGATAGAATGACCGTTTCATTAAACAGCCCTGGAGAGCCACATGTTGAATTTCCACTTTCTAAAAGCAGCAAAAGCAAAAATCCTTGCGCCATCCCTCGTCGTGTTGACCGTACTGTTCGTTCCGCTCTCTTCAACGTCACGCGCCGACGACAAACCCGCTTGGAAACCCGGCCACTCGCATCCCTACGGAGACGGCGAAATCACGTTGTCACAACCCGTGCTTGTGGCAAGAAGTAAGACATTTTTGTGGTTCCCGTCGCTCTCTCGTCTCTCGGATGGCCGGCTGTTGGCGATTATGTCCGACTACGCCGACGAACATGTAAAAGTCTCGACTGCGAATCTCGCCTGGTCAGA
Organism: Planctomycetota bacterium; assembly: GCA_027618475.1. Lineage (GTDB taxonomy): Bacteria > Planctomycetota > Planctomycetia > Planctomycetales > Planctomycetaceae > JAQCEJ01. The sequence continues at coordinate 55,494 of JAQCEJ010000008.1, forward strand.
CAATGGTGGATTAACGTGGTCGAAACCCGTCAAAGGACGCTATGGCGACCCGACGTTGACACTCAAAAACGGCGACGAGCTGATGCTGCCGTATTACCTCCACCCCCTCGGCGAGAACGTGATGGGGGAGCAATATCAAATTGGCAAAGTGGGGAAATCGTCGGCGAAACTGATGAAAGAGAGAGTGACTGTCCGCGGCTGGTCGCGACCCGATCAAATCAACCCGACGACTGGCATGGCGGGCTTCGTGTTCAACGGCGATACGCTGATCGATAATGACGGAAAATACCTCGCCAAGTTATACGGCCACTACAAAGATACGCCCCGTTACGCACTCGTGCTCGCAGAATCGGAAGACGGCGTCGCCTGGACCATCCGCTCAACAATCGCCGGTGAAGATTGCCCACTCGAAGGTGCCGAAGGACCATGCGAAGCGGCATTATGCCGACTCGCCGATGGGCGATTGATGTGCGTATTTCGACTCGCTTCCAATGTATCTTACGGCCAGTCCTTCAGTGATGACGAAGGAAAAACGTGGTCGGCAGCGCAAGCAATGCCGGGTGTGTTTTCGGTCCAACCGAGTCTGGATGTCCTGCCGAACGGTTCGCTCGCATTAAGCGGCGGACGGCCTGGCATTTATCTCTGGATGAATCGCGATGGCAAAGGACTGACATGGGACAAATTCGACGTCGTCGCCAATCACAACGAATTCGTGCCGGACGAGAAAATCACCGACGCCGGCAAGTCGAGTTCGTATACCGAAGTTGTCCTGCTTGATGAAAATCACTTGCTCTTGATTTACGATCGTATCCCGCACAGTTGGGCCGCCATTCCCGACGATTCGAAAGAGACGAACAGCATCTGGGTGGTTCGCGCAACGATCAACGAATAGCCTCGTTTGACCGGTCATTTTGCGTTCATCTCGCTGCGCGCCTGCTTGATCAAGTCGACATACTGCGCTGCCAGCGTGCGGATGCGATCGAAATCTCCCTCTTTCACGGCTTTGGCTTCAACGAGCGACGAACCAAGGCCGACAGCGCACGCCCCGGCTTTGACAAAACTCTTGACGGTTTCAAGATTGACCCCGCCGGTCGGAAGCAACCGCACGTGCGGCAGCGGGCCGTGTATCGCCTTCAGATACGACGGTCCGCCGACGTCTGCCGGAAAGACTTTGACGATGTCGGCCCCGGCCTCCCACGCCGTCAGCACTTCGGTCGGCGTGAAGGCTCCCGGCAGAATCATCTTGCTATACCGTTTACACAACTTGATGACGTCGGTGTTGACCGTCGGTGAGACGATGAACTCGGCCCCTGCGAGCAACGCCGCCCGGGCCGATTCAGTATCGAGCACCGTCCCCGCTCCGAGCAAAATTTTGTCGCCGAGGTCTTTCCTCACGGCTGAGATAATATCGAGCACACCGGGAACGGTGAACGTCACTTCGATCACATCGATCCCCCCGTCATACAGCGCGCGGGCGACATTGACGAGTTGCTCGCCAGAGGGAGCACGAATGATGGCGACGGCACCGCAGTCAAGGACGCGCTGAAGGGGATCGGAAGACGAAGGCATTTCAACAAATCCTTAGAACTGGTTTTATATCCGTGCGGGCGATGGAAAACGTCCCATTTACCATGAACCGCTCCCACCCAGAGTTATGAAAATATTGTCGATGTCGAGCCGGAACGATAGACACGATTCACGCCGTGGCTGAGTAGAGTTCGGCGAATTCGAGCACCCATTGGTCGATCAACGCTTTGAACGATTCGAGGTTGACGTCGGTTAGTGGCTGAAAGTGATTGCGGTGGAAGATTTCTTTGTTGCGAATCGTTCCCTTGGCGGCCAATTCGACGATGTGTATCGGACTGTACGGACGCACGACCATTTCGAGCAGACTGAAAAGCGTTTCCGTACGGCTGAACTCGTCACGTGTGATCTTCGCCCCCCAACCGTCGCGAACGGCAGTCTGTACTTGAAAACCGGGGAAATGATCGCTGACTTGCCGGAGGCAGGCCTCGATGTGTTCGGAGAGTTCGAGTCGAAACCGGGTATGCAGGTTTTTCAGGTCTTCTTCGCTCATCGCCTGCGCGGCGGCTTCCTGACCTTTTTTCTCGCGGGTCTGTGATCCCCGATCGATGGCTCGTTGCAAACGTTGTTCGAATTCCATATTACGTCCGTCATCTGGTAGAAATGTCCGTCAAAAATGGGCGAGAGGCTTGTGACATGAATTTTAAGGCCCGCTCGATATCGGATGCAACGCGAACGGTCGATTTTCCTGACACGCCATTCACGGCAGAGGTGTCGTGTGCAAGGTTGCAGGGGGCAGATTTGTCCCCTCATTTCAGCGGCACTTTTTGCCGTTGGAACAAGGGAGATCATCCTCGTCGGGCGTATTCGGCAAAAAGTCGCGCTTGACGCGAAACCGAATCTCGCAGACACTATTGTAAATGTGACAAGCAATACGTACCAAAATCGGCACGTCCGACTCTTGCGGTGTCGACCGTTCGAGTCAGGAAAGTTGAAAATGGGACGAGAAACACGATGGAAATGTTCGACTGGGATCTCTGGCATCGATCGCAATGGAATTGGGCTCTCCTGATTTTAATCATAACTGCTGGTGTGGCCGCAATTTTAAAAATTCGTACGTGGATGACGGAGAGTGAGGATCCTGCGGCCTCGGCGCAGCAAATGCTCTTGCAAATGAAAGATTTGAACCAGGAAGGTGTCCTGACGGATGCCGAATTCCGAAAAATCAATAGTCGGTTCAACAGACGATCCGATGACGCTCCCATTCTGATATCACCTCCCTTGCCTTCGGAAGGGAACTCATCTCGCGAGGGACCGTCCATATCCAGGTGAATCTAGCGGCATAGATGTACGTTTTTGACACTGAAATATACGACGGTCTTGACCGGCAGCATTGAAGGAAACCTGATGCCCTCGGGGACGGATTTCAACTCAGGCAAACGTGGCTCCACCGGCAAGAAGAACGCCAACTGCTCCTTTTGCCGAAAAAGTTATCGTGAGGTCGGACCTTTAGTGGAAGGTCCGGAAGACGTTTATATCTGTGGTGAGTGTATAGAACTCTGTCAGACGATCCTCGATCAGGAACGTCGGCGGAGAGGAACCCCTCGAAAACTCTTCAACAAGGTTCCCACACCCAGAGAAATCGTCACCCATCTCGATCAATACGTGATCGGACAGGACGACACCAAGCGAACCCTCGCCGTCGCTGTTCACAATCATTACAAGCGGCTCATGCTCCACGAAGATGCGGAGAATGACGTCGAAATCGAAAAATCGAACATCATGTTGATCGGCCCTACGGGGTCGGGCAAAACGCTGATGGCTCGAACGCTCGCCAAGTTTCTGCAAGTTCCGTTCGCGATCGGCGACGCCACCACGCTTACCGAAGCGGGCTACGTCGGCGAAGACGTCGAAAACCTGCTGCTCAAACTGCTGCATTCCGCCGATTTCGACATCGAAGCGGCACAGCGCGGCATCGTGTTCATCGACGAAATCGACAAGATCGGCAAGACGAGCCATAACGTCTCGATCACACGCGACGTTTCGGGCGAAGGGGTTCAGCAAGCGCTGCTCAAGATGCTTGAAGGAACCGTGGCCAACGTTCCGCCTCAGGGGGGACGAAAACATCCCGAACAACAATACATTCAAGTCGACACGACGAATATTCTTTTCATCTGTGGAGGAACATTCGTCGGACTGGAAAACCTCATCTCGAAGCGATTGGGAAAAAAGAAGATCGGCTTCGGAGCGATGGCGGGGGACAAGGAAGAGCGAAATCAGAGCCCCCTTCCTCACGTCTGTGTCGACGATATTATCGAATACGGCATGATTCCCGAACTTGTCGGCCGCTTGCCGGTGCTGACAACGCTCTCTTCGCTCAGCGAAGCGGATCTTGTACGGGTGCTCGTCGAGCCGAAGAATTCGCTGGTCAAACAATACCAGAAAATCTTTTCGCTCGAAGATTCACAGCTTGAATTCACCGACGAATCGTTACGGGAAATTGCCCACATCGCCAAGATGAAAGAAACCGGTGCGCGAGGTCTGCGGAGCGTGGTCGAGCAGTCGATGTTCGACATTCTCTTCGAACTTCCCGAACGGCCGGGCCACAAGTACATTCTCACTCCCGAGGTCGTACGTGGCGAAAAACCCCTCTTTCCCGAAGGCGAAACCGCCGCCGCGTAAGTCGTGCCACGACCGCTCTCTTGAGCGATGACCGAATACCGACATTCATGCGATCACTGCCGTGTTCCCTGGGAACACGGCAGTGATTTGCTTTTGGCTCCCTGCGACGCACCTCCGTGCTTTTGATGGCCTTGCAGCTGGCCTCTGTGACGACGGGCCGGACATGCTGGTCTGGGCGACTGTCAGGCCCCTGCTGTCGAGCAGATGCCCCGATTCTGTCGTTTTTCCCATTTTTCTGGATGTGCCACACGCAATCGAACCGTTAGAATAAGGGGTTGAGAGATTGATTGTTTCACCGTCTATTCCGTGGTTTTCAATCTGCAAGATATCATGAATGTGTTTCTCGAATTGACAAGCAAGAGTTCCGGACCGAAACGCGTCCGGCTGAAATCGATGACCGTTATCGGTCGCAGTAAGCAATGTCAGCTGCGCATTCCCTCTACCGAAGTGAGCCGCGAACATTGTCAGATCGCGATTACTTACGATGGTGCCTTTCTTGTCGATTTGGGAAGTTCCAACGGTACCGAAGTTGATGGCAACACGATCAAGCCGGGGGCTCCCGTTAAACTTTCGTCCGGCATGCGTCTTTCGATCGGGCCGGCGGACTTTATCGTGCATTGCGAACAGGCGACCGGATCTCGAACGCCCGATCAAGACGATTCTGTTAATGAACGTGGAGAACCTCTCGCCGATACCGCGCTCATCACTCCCGGGTCGATTCCGACACGTCTCGATACAACTCGAAAAGAGAGGGATGAAAACCAGAATTGGCCGCATGTCATCGAAACGCTCGGTCAATTGCCGAATACAAATACCGACGGCGAATCGTCCGACGCAGAGCCCGATTTTGCCGAATGGGATGCGAATGCAACGAACCAGACCGATGCTGATGCATCCGATGCGAGTCAACAGCCTGACGAAACCACCGCGGACGTTAAACCCCGAAAACCGTTTTCGTTGTTCTCGCTGTTAAGACGAAACCAGACGTCGCCGTCCAAGGCGAAGAAAGAAGAATCTTCCGGCGCGGCAGACAAATCGGATGACGGACTGCATTTTATGCCGATGGAAAACGACGGCATCGATGTGGCCTCGATCGGCGATGACGAATCCTCCGATAAGGACGAGGGGGAAGAAACCCTCGTGGTCGACCCGACGGAGGGACACCCAGATAACGATGATCTCGACGATTTTCTGAAACATCTCTCCTGACGACGAAAATATCATCACAAAATCGAGCTGTCGGCATCGGAACCTTGGCGCATAACATCGTTCCGGTGAGAAATGTAACGGCTTGTATGACGTCCCTCAACCAACGGAAAGGTTGTCACTGCTGAAATGAGCGAACAATCAACGGAATTACTCGACCTGAGCCGGCAGTTGCTCAAAGCCATCGAGACCCAGAATTGGGAACAATACACGCTGCTGTGCGACGCCGATTTGACGGCGTTCGAACCCGAAGCCCGCGGGCATCTGGTGCAGGGACTCGATTTTCATCATTTCTATTTCAAATTGTCGGGTTCGGGAAAACCGCGGCAGTCGACGATGATCGACCCCCGCGTACAGGTTTTCGGAGAGACGGCCCTCGTCACCTACGTTCGACTCACTCAATCGCTCGACGACAACGGCACGCCGCAAACGTCGGCCTGTGAAGAAACTCGAATCTGGCATCGCAAGAACGGCCAATGGAAACACGTTCATTTTCATCGGTCGGTCTGAATCGAGAATAGTAAGAGCGGGGATTACGACATGTCGGCCTCTACAACCGAACGCGCGGTGGGAATACTGTGCACGCACGATTTGATGTTCTACAGCCAGGTGACCGGGACCGCCCGGTTGAGGGGCAAAAACATGATCGGTGTGAGCAGCCTCGACGATCTGCTGGTCCGCATGGCGGAAGCCCCGGTGACATGCCTGTTTCTCGATCTGATGCTACCGACGCTCGACATCGAACGCGACATCCCGCGCATTCGAGACGCGGGATCGGCGGAAACGATCATCGTGGCCTACGGGCCCCATGTACAAGTCGATCGATTGGAACGAGCCCAGACTGCAGGATGTGACCAAGTGATGCCGCGCAGCCGGTTTTCATCGACGCTGAACGAACTGATCGATAACCACGTTCCCGATCGTGTTGAATCGTGAATGTCTCGAAATGTGAATGTCCGACCGGTCCGTCTGTATCGAATTGAGCGAGGTATGCCGGATTTAACGACGAACGGTATGGGGTCAGGTAACCGATTACAGCGGTCAGGCAACTTCCATGTTCACTTTTTGCGACGAACTTTACAGTTCCACCTTGACACGTCTTATCTGACCTATACACTTTAACAATGAGAGTTTGCGAAAGTCTTTCTATCCCGACAGGTTTGAAATGTGGTCAATCATCACCCTGAACCGCGAACCCCACTGGTTTCCAGAATGCGGCCATTTTAATAGGAACGGGTTTTGTGATGATGACCGCAGTAGCATACTCATTTTATAAAGATGCACAAGAAGCGACGGCAATACTTCAACAAACCGAAGCCGAACTCAAATTGGCCGTCGAACGCATAGAACAACTCGAAAACAATTAACACGAGCGCGGTGATTCGCACTCCGACCGGTTAGCGTCGGTGACGGTTCGAATCCTAACATCGTTTCGAAGCGAGGAATGTAAACATGGCAGCCAACAAACCGGTTGGAATGCAGATTGGCGCGATCCTCTGTGGCCTGGGCATGTTGATTGCCACGGCCATCGCGTATTCGTTCAATAAAGACTTGTCTGAAAACATGGCGAAGTTCGAGAAATCGGACGCCGACCTGCGAGCCGCGAACGATACTATCACGCGACTCGATCAGGATATTCAAGCGCTGAAGCAGAAGATCGGTTCGATTCTCGAACAGGTCGGAGTGGGTGACGACAAGAACCCCACGACCGTGCTCGGCGATATGGAAAACCAGATTGCCACATACGGTGGAAACCTCGCTCAGCCGACGATGGTACAGACGATTATCAAGCTGCGTCAGGAACTGGATAACGCCGTTAAAGAACGCGACGCCGCTGCCGCCGACAAGAAGACAGCGGAAAGTACGGTTCTCGCATTGCGTGGGCAATACCAGGGCCAGGTGGACGAATTCAGCAAAGCGAAGACCGATATTGAAGGCCAGTTGTCCGACCTAATCGACGAGAAAGAAGAAAAGATCACGTCCAAGAATTCCGAAATCGACGAACTGCGCGACGATCTGGCTCAGATCAAGATCGCACTCGAACGCGAACGCGAAGAACATAGTCAGGACGTCAAACGTATGTCGAGCGACAACAGCCGCTTGATTTCGACGAACGATCTGTTGCGTGAAAAACTGAACGAATTGACCGCCGATAATTTCGAAATGGAAGATGGCGAGATTCGCTGGATCGACAGTATCGATCAGACCGTCTGGATCAATCTCGGTTCGGCCGATAGATTGCCGGTGCAGACAACATTCAGCGTTTATTCCAAATCGGGTCGCGGCGTCGGTCGCGGTAAAGAAGATCTGATTGGTGCTATCGAAGTCATTCGTATCACAGGCCCGCATCTGGCGCAGGCAAGAATTCTTCCGGGGTCTGAAGACATCTCGCGTCCGATTACGCCCGGAGATGCCATCTACACTCCTCTCTGGAGCATCGGACGGCAGCCGAAATTCTCTTTCGTCGGTTTCATCGACCTCGATAAAGACGGTCGGAGCGATCGCGAAATTCTGCACGACATCATTGCCGCCACGGGATCAGAAATTGATAACGAAGTCGACGATCTCGGCAACCGCACCGGAGACGGCATCTCCATCGAGACGAAGTTCCTGGTGATGGCCCAGCTTCCCGATCCGTCACAGAGTCCTGATCCCAAAGAACAACAGACCGGTCTTCGCGTTCTAAAAGAAGCCGATAAAATGGTTAAAGAAGCCCGCGAAAGTGGCGTTCGTCGTGTCAGCCTGAACGACTTCCTCGATTATGTCGGCTACAAACCGCAGCAGCGATCATGGGTGCCGGGCGAGAAGGTGCCCTGGACACTGAATAACGGTTCTCAAAGCGTCACGACCGATCAGGTTGGCGGAATGAATCGCTTATCGACCGGGAACGTGTCCGGAGCTTTCACCCGCAGCAAACGCTTGAAGTCTGATACCGGAACAGGAAATACCAGCAAACTCTTCGGTGGCGGATACTAAGCCATTGCCCAGCAATCAGCGATAATAAAAAGCCACCGGCATCAAACCCGGTGGCTTTTTTCGTGGTTAATCACAGATGGTGTGTAACTCCAGGCGAAGTTCACACAAAGACACCGAAGAATCTTAAAAACTGAAAAATTCCTCTTCGTGCATCATGTAGCGGTCTCAGTGTTGTACTCCAGCATTTTTCAACAGGCTGTTAAGTCTCGGATGTGGTGACCGGCAGGCTGATGACGAATCGTGTTCCTTTGCCTGGTTCGCTTTCGCAGGTAATCGTGCCGTGATGCGCTTCGACGATCTTGCGCACGGTGGGAAGACCGAGTCCGCTGCCGTCCTGCCGGGTCGAGAAGTAGATCTGAAATATGCGGGATAACGTTTCAGAAGTCATGCCCGAGCCACTGTCGATGATTTCGAGCACCACGCGATCGTCTCGACAATTCGTTTGCAGTTCGAGTCGGCCTCCCTTGGGCATCGCCTGCTGAGCGTTGAGAACGAGATTCATCAACACTTGCCGCATTAGCGACGGATCGATCAGCACCGGAGGGAGATCGGCGGCGAGATGCGGGCTGATCTCGATTTGTTGTTCTTGCGCCTGCGGTCGATAAAATTCGATGAATTCTTCGACGAACCGGCTGAGATCGGTCGGTTCGTTCTCGATCTCACCCGCGCGGGCAAACTGCAGAAACGCATTGAGAATGTCGTTGAGGTGCTGACATTCCTTCTGCACGGTCTGGAGTTTTCCGCAGATACGCCGATCTTTCGGGGAATCGCTCCCTTCGAATTCTTCGAGCAAGAGTTCGAGATTCAGGCTGATGGTCGACAGCGGATTACGAATCTCGTGCGCCAATCCCCCGGCGAGCGTTGCAATTTCGGTGTATTGCTTCTGCAATCGCTGTCGTTCGTCGTCTCGGTCATACGCCGGTGTCACGGGCATGAGGGCACCACAGACTGTTTCTCGGCCCCGAAGGGGCTTTCTGGACTTACTCCCCCTCCCTCTGGGAGAGAGCGGGGTGAGGGTGCATTTCAATCGAAGGATGAATTATGAGGGATGAGTCAGAAAAGAAGCCCTTTACATTCTTTTCCTCTGACGCATCCCTCTTCCTTCCACCTTCTCCCAGAGGGAGAAGGGCGAAAACTACGATCACTCTTCCGTCGCAGCCACGTCTTCCGTTTCGGCCGGCGCTGCCGTATCGGCGAGAACGGCCCGTCGCGAAAGCTTCACGCGGTTCTGATCGTCGATGGCAATGACCTTCACCTGAATGCGGTCTCCCACCTTGCAGATGTCGGCGACCGATTTCACGAAGCCTTCAGCCAGTTCGCTGATGTGGCAGAGGCCGTCTTTTCCCGGAGCAATTTCGATAAACGCTCCGAAGTCTTTGATGGAACTGACGGTCCCGTTATAAACCTTGCCGACGACGATTTCTTGCGTCATCGCTTCGATGCGGGCATAGGCATCTTCGGCATGAGCGGCCGATTTGCCGGAAACGGTCACCGTGCCATCGTCTTCGATATCGATGTTGGCTCCGGTTTCTTCCTGAATCGCCCGAATTGTCTTACCGCCGGGACCGATGAGCAAGCCGATTTTTTCGGGATCGATCTTGATCTGCAGCAGCCGAGGGGCGAATTCGGAAATCTCGTCGCGCGGGCGACGAATCGACGACAGCATCGTTTTGAGCAATTCCCGGCGGGCGTTTCGCGCCTGTTCGAGCGTTGCCCGAATGATGTCTTCGCTGATGCCATCGATCTTCAGGTCGAGTTGAATTCCCGTGACGCCGTTCTGTGTTCCGGCGACTTTGAAATCCATATCGCCGAAGTGGTCTTCGTCACCCATGATGTCGGTCAAGAGAGTGAACTTGTCCGTTTCTTTGACCAGGCCGATCGAAATACCGGCGACAGGTTGTTTCAGTTTGACGCCGGCGTCCATCAGTGAGAGCGTCGCGCTGCAGACCGAAGCCATCGAACTGCTGCCGTTGGATTCGAGAATGTCGGAAAGCACCCGCATGGTATACGGAAACTTGTCGGGGGCGGGAAGAACCGGTTCGACCGAGCGTTCGGCCAGACAACCGTGTCCGATTTCGCGTCGACCGGGCCCACGAATCGGCTTGACTTCGCCGACGGAAAACGACGGGAAATAATAGTGCAACATGAACCGTTGACCGATTTCATCCCACAATCCGTCGACGCGCTGCTGGTCTCGCACTGTTCCGAGAACGACGGTCGCCAACGACTGCGTTTCCCCGCGCGTAAACACGGCCGAACCATGCACGCGGGGTAATACGCCGACTTCGCACGAGACCGCCCGCAAATCTCCGATGCCGCGACCGTCAAGGCGTTTGCCTTCGAGGATCAGATCGCGGACGACGCGCGCTTCAAGATCGTGATAGGCGTCGCCAAACTGACCCAGAGTCCACCCTTGTGCCGTCGTGTCGGCACCTTCGGGAAAATACTCGGCTTTGAGTTCGTTCTTCAAGACGCCGACGGCGTCGCGGCGTTCGAGTTTATGACCGGTGGTCTTGGCGTCGCGAAGTTTGTTGTAAGCCTTTTCTCGCAGAATGGCGTGGAACGGGTTTTCGGGAGGGGGCTCGTGCGGCGTTCGCTCGATGCCCGCCTTTTGCATCAATTCTTCCTGCAGTTCACAGATTTTGACGATCTCGCGATGGGCGAACATAATGGCGTCCCCCATCTGCTGTTCGGGAATCTGCTGGCCGAAACCTTCGATCATCAAGACCGAGGCTTTGTTGCCGGCAACGACGAGGTCGAGTTGCGTCGACTCCATCTGCTGGCGTGTCGGAAAGAGGATGAACTGATCGTCGATCAAGCCGACGCGAACGGCACCGATGGGGCCGTTAAACGGAACCGGGGCGACGCTCAGGGCGGCGCTTGCTCCGATGATCGACAACACGTCGGGATCGTTGACGAGATCGCACGACATGACGTTCGATTGAATTTGAATTTCTCCGATGTATCCTTCGGGGAACAACGGACGGATGGGACGATCGGTCAGTCGGGCGGTGAGAATCTCACGGGTGGTTGGACGCGATTCGCGTTTGAGGAACCCTCCCGGAAATTTACCGGCGGCGGCAGCCCGCTCGCGATAATCGACGGTCAACGGGAAAAAATCGATCCCGGGACGGGGAGGGCCAGCCTGAGCCGCCACGAAGACGACGGTTTCACCATGTTGGACCAGAACGGCTCCGCTCGCTTGTTTGGCGAGTTCGCCGGTCGTCAATCGAAATGTACGTCCCCCAATTTCACGCTCTACTGTAACTTTCACTGGCATATCCTAACCTGTGTGGGCCTCAGAACTTGTCAGAAAATGTCAGTTGAAGCGAGTGACGTGTTTGTCATGATTGCATCGCATCAATTCGACCGTCAAAGGGTCGATCCAACTTTTCCGACAGCATATCCATACTGACGCGGCTTTGTCGCAAAGATAACAACATACGCTTATTTGCGTAGCGACAAGCGGCTCAGGAGATCCCGATAAACATCGGGTTCCTGTCGACTTAAATAATTGAGAAGTCGGCGACGTCGGCTCACGAGCATCAATAACCCCCGCCGGCTGGCGTGATCTTTTTGATGGGTTTTGAGATGCTCGGTGAGATTGGATATGCGTCGGCTGAGAACCGCAACCTGAACCTGGGCAGAACCGGTATCGGCATCTGACTGGCGAAATTCTTTGATGACGTCCGTTTTCTGCTCTTTCGTAATCGACATGGTATCGTCCTAAGTCCAGACTTTCTCAGCGTTTGCAAGAACAGGCCGGTTCGTGATGAAGGCCGGTTCTTCTCTTTCCCGTGGTTTCCTGGGTCCGCCCTTTGCGAACCGCTTCACGCAATCTCCACGTTCCGTTGTCACAACATACTCTCGTAAGACTCAATAATGTAACAATGTTTTCGAAATATTCAACGATAAACGCCCCCTTCCCTCCCACCCAACGGCAGTTTCTTTTTGCCGAGCCCTGAAATCGATCTTTCGTGGCGACGAAGAGTCGATTCGATACAGATGTGAGCCTCGATAGGGGACGTCTCGAACGACGATCGGCGGAAAATCAGACCGCCCGAACCACAATTCGATTTCCGCTGACATGCACCACTTCGATCGGGCTCTCCGCCTCGACAAAGTCACCCTGGCTGACAACGTCGACGTATTGCCCGCCGATTTCCGCCTTGCCGGAAGGTCTGAGCATCGACACCGCCCTCCCCCGCTGACCCATCAGGGCGAGATTCGGTCCGGACGGCAGCAGGTGCGGATCGAGACGAGGGCCGTCGTATTCGTCGGGGTCTCCTCCCGGAGGCGTCAGGAACAACCGTCGGAAAAACGGCAGGCGGGGCATGAAATGATTCAACACCGACGCCAGTAGCACAACGGCAATCAGCGAAGAACTCAATGTCCCCATAAACCCGATCAGTCGATCGGAATCGCTGGTCGGACCGAAATCGCCGAAGGTCTGACTCGCCATGATCACCGAGCCGATGAGCAGCAGTCCTCCTGTCACGCCGAACACTCCGAATCCGGGGATCAGAAAGATTTCGATCGCGAGCAGTACCAGACCCAGCAGGAAAACGACCACTTCCAGCCAGCCCGCCGTCCCGCCGAGAAACCGGCTCCAGAAAAACAGACTGAAGAACACCGCCGACATGATCCCGAAAAACCCCGTCAGCGTGTACAACTCGAAGTAGATGCACATGGCCCCGGCGACAAACAACAGCGAAGTCGCGGCCCGCGTGTTGAGAACGAACACCAGCGTGTCGACCCACGTTCGCTCGGCGGCGCGCAGCGTCACGTTCGCCGGAATCCCTAGGCGTTGTTTCAGTTCGTCCATGTCGGCGACCGGCGGTTCGGCGAGTTGCAATTCGTGGGCGCGGTTTCCGTTGACCGTGAGAAAATGGCCATGTCCCGCTTCGGGAATTTCGGCTCCGGCGATCCATTCTCCTCCCGATTCGGCGATTTCCGCCTCGGTCTTGAAGCTCATTCGGCCGGTCTTCGCATGACGCGCCCGGAAGACCTTCAAATCTTTGTTCGACATCGCTTCGGCAAGAGCCGGCGGTCGATTTTTTGCGACCGCGAGTTCTTTTAAATTAACGAGTAGCACGCTCAGCAGTTTTTCGGGAACCAGCTCGAACTGGCCATCCTGGTCGGTGTCGTGAATTGCCCCGGCGTCGCCGAATTTGGCCCGGGGAAGCATGTAAATCTCATCGCAACCGAGGGCGATAATCGCGGCTCCACTGATCGCTTCGCGCGGCACATACGCCACGGTCTTAACCTTTCGGGACTGCAGTTCGGAAATCGTTTGTGCCAGTTCGATGCTCGAATGCATGTAACCGCCGGGGGAGTCGATTTCGAAAATCAGCAGATTGACCCCGGCGTTGATCGAGCGTTGAATCTGGCGGTCGATGAACTCGTGCAGAATCGGTTCGATCATGCCGTCGATGCGAATCAGGCGGACGACCGGAATCTCGCCGCTCGTCGGGTCTTCACGCATCGCTTCGCGGTTGAGGAGATAGATATCGGCGACCTCCGCCCGGGAATTCGCCAGGTGCATCACGAGTACATCCATTTGCCGGGCACTCTCGCCGCGAAACTGACCGATGACGCCGGCCTCTTTTATCGTCTCGACATCGTGGATTTCGGCCCGGCTGTCGCGAAGGCGTTCGAGTTCTTCAGGAGTCACCGATCGCGATTCGAAGAGGGGGTTTTGTTCGGTGCCGGTTTGCAGTTTGATTTGCAGGACCGAGACCTGTTGATCGAACATCCCCTGCACCAGGGCACGATTCACTTTTCGGTTGTGGCGATTCTCGACCAGCGAAAGTATCGATCGCTGTTCGTCGGCATCGAGAGGCTGCCCGCGGCCGATGTCTCCCAACTCGGCGTAGGGATGCATCACGATCTCTTTGCAGGCGAGTGCGAGCACGACGTTGTAACCGGTCACCGTTTCGGGAACCCAGGCGACGGTGCGAAGGTTCGACGTCATTTCCGACGTCAATAATTTCGCCATCGCATACACCTGATGATACGGGCTCGTCCCCGGTGTGATTTCGAGAATGAGAACGGCTTCTTCCCGATCTTTCGCCGCCTGGTTCTGCAGCGTGAGAATCGTGTTTTTCACTTTTCCCAGCAGCAGATCATCGACCGGGCTGGTGAGCGTCAAGAATCGCCCCGGAATGCGTTTTTCAGGACCGGCGTCGGCGATCTCTTCGTCGACCGGTTCTTCCTTTGTCGCGGCATCGTTTTCCGCCGGTGGATCATCCTGTGCCAGCAGACCGCTGCGATTGGGGCAGCCCATCATCTGCAAAACAGGACTCCCCTCGCCAAGAATGCTGAAGACTGCCAGTGCGCAGAATGCCAGCGTCAGGCCGCGTGCAGAGAACGAGCGTTGTTGAACATCAGAGACGAATGGCATCGTTGACTCACTACAAGGAGCTTCAAAACCCTCGGGACGCCGGGTCTTTCGGGGCATTCGGGACGGTCATTTCTTCGCCAACCGGGTTATGAAACCAGTTCTACTCTCTGTGAATTCGTACTGTGAACGTCGTTACGAGGCGGATTCCCCCACGAGAATGATCCGTGTTATTATACGGCTGTGCAAAATCGAACGTCAAACCGTTCTCGACGGTTCTTCAAATTACCCCCAAACGGCCACTGTTCTGCATAAAAAGAAGTGAGCTCGACTTTGGCCCATGCCAGACACCTTCTCTTCCACGCTGCCAACCCCCAATCCCCGACCCCCAACCCCTAATCTCTCATCTACCGCATACTTGTCGGATCGACATCCACCATCCAGTCGATGTCGTCCCATGCCGGAATTTCGCTTTGTGCGTCGTGCCAGAGTTGTTGCAATGCGGCGATCTCGGGGGAGGCAAGCAGCAGATGGTAGCGCAATAATCCCTGAAGTTTCAGTATCGGAGCAGGAGCCGGACCGAGAAAACGAATCGGCAAGGCCCGTTTCTCGGCGACACTTCGCAATATACGAACGACCTCCGTTCCCGCCGACTTGACGAGTTCTTCGTTCTTGCCTTTGAGGACCATGCGGACGAAATGGACAAACGGCGGAGCCGACCGCGCCTGGCGATGCTCCAACTCCATCTTTACGAAGCTGAGATAATCGTGGTGCGCCGCCTGTACGATGCAGGGCTCGGTCGGTGAATTCGTTTGTACCAGCACACGTCCACCGCGCGAACCGCGTCCCGTGCGACCCGCCACTTGTGCGATGAGTTGAAACGTTCGCTCGGTCGCTCGAAAGTCGGGCTGGTGCAGCGTCGTATCGGCTGAGATAACGCCGACGAGCGTGACCTGCGGAAAATCGAGCCCTTTGGCGATCATCTGCGTCCCGAGCAGAATCTGCACCTCTCCTTTGCGAAAGGCTTCGAGAGCCAGATCGTGGCTTCCCCGCTTCTTCATCGAATCGCTGTCCATGCGCATGCATTTCGCACCAGAAAATTTCGCACGGACTTCCTGTTCCAGTCGCTGCGTACCGATGCCGAGATAGCGAATATCCAGCTTGCCGCATTTCGGACACCGCGTCGGCGGAGGAGATTCATATTCGCAGAAATGACACAGCATGCGGTGCCCTTCGCGATGCCACGTGAGTGAAATATCGCAGTGCGGGCATTGCACGGTCTCGCCGCAACTCTTGCACCACAACGTCGGCGAATGGCCGCGAAGATTGAGAAAGAGAATTACCTGCCCCTTATCTTCCAGAGATTCGTGAATTGCCGTCGTCAGCGCGCGGCCGATCGCTTCTCCTTTGCTGCAATACATATCCTGCCGGATGTCGACGATCGACACCGGGGGCAACGGCCGGCGTTCGACGCGGTGCATTAGTTGAATGAGCGTATCATGCTTTGCTTGCACACGTTGCCACGATTCGAGTGTCGGCGTTGCCGAGCCGAGAATGAGCGGGACATTTTCGAGTTCTGCCCGCTTCCGTGCGACTTCGCGGGCGTGATATCGCGGGGCCGATTCCTGCTTGAATGACGTTTCGTGTTCTTCGTCGATCACGATAAGCCCGAGGTTGGGTGTTGGCGCGAAGACGGCGCTGCGGGCTCCTACGATCACCTGAACTCCCCCGCGTGCGATCTGCTGCCATTGCCAGTGACGATCGACATCGGTCAGATGGCTGTGCAGCACCGCCACCGAATCGAATCGGCTGCGAAACCGGCGAATCGTCTGTGGCGTCAGACTGATTTCGGGAACCAGCACGATCGCCTGCCGGCCGTAGCTCACCACTTCGCGAATCGCCTGAATATAGACTTCGGTCTTGCCGCTCCCCGTTACGCCGTGTAATAAAAATGTTTCGTGTTCGGGTTTGCGGATCGACTTCAAGATCGTATCAACGGCTTGCTGTTGTTCGTCGTTGAGCGTCAGATCGGGCTCGCGCACGACAAGCGGTGTTTCGAACGTTGTCTCTCGGATCGTTCTCTGTGCGGCGATCCAACCTTTATTTCGCAGCGTCTGAATTACCCCTGTGCCACACTTCGCCAGTCCGGTGATTTCATTCGTGGCGATCGGCTTTTCAGCGAGACGCACCGTGTTGAGAACGGTGCGCTGCTTGGCCGTCAACTTCGAATGGAGGAGAGCCTCTTCCCCCTCGGTCGTGAGGGTAAATCCGAGAACCTCCCGCGTTCCGGCCTGCCGTTTGACGCTGGCGGGAATCACCGAATCGAGCACCTGTCCCCACGAACAGAAATAGCGTTCGGCGATCCACTGCGTCAGTGACATCATGCGAGGCGAGAGCAACGGCTCGCGATCGAGAATCGCCCCCACCGATTTGAGGTTGCGTTTTCGGGTGTCTGCTTTCACGAGGTCGGCCAGAGGCAAAACATCGACACAATAGCCGGTGGTCGCTTTGTTCTTCACGCCGAACGGCACTTCGACCCGTTGCCCCGGTTGCAACAGTTCGCGAATTGCGTCGGGAATGAGATAATCGAACGTGCGATCGAGAGCCGAGTTGAATGTCACCCGCGCGACCAGCCGATCGTTCCCTGCCTCCAGTTCCCAGCGCGGAGTTTCAGCCTGCCAGGGGGCGGGATCGAACAGAGTACGTTGCGGGTCAGTCAAAGAACAGTCCTCGAACAGTTCGTTGAAAAAATCGACGATCAAACGTTGTAAACCAAAGGGAGCTTTTCTACTTGTGTTCCTGATGACTACGGTTTCGAGTCAAGCTCACTGCCGGGCAAGCCGGCAGTACCACACAAGCCGGCAGTGTCACATATTCGCACTGCAACCCGAAACCATCTGTTCTCACTTATCCTTCATGCTTTAATTCCTGACTACCCCCTGATCGATCGATGAAGTACGATAGACGGTATTGCGGGATGCGCGTCCCGTTATCATTCTATAGCAAACTTCCGACAGACAAAGTAGGGTGTGATGCGGCTGGGAATTTTTGGCGGAACTTTTGACCCGATTCATGTCGGACATCTGGTGCTCGCAGAACAGTGTCGCGAGCAGTGCCGGCTCGACGAAGTCTGGTTCGTCCCCGCCGCGGCTCCGCCGCACAAGCTCGATTCGGCGATCACCCCCGGTAAACAGCGGGTCGAAATACTCGAACTGGCTGTCGCCGGGATGCCCCAGTTCAAGATCAGCGACATCGAACTGAAGCGAACCGGTTTGTCGTTTACGGTCGATACGCTCGGTGCGGTGAAAGCGGCGCATCCGCACGATGAATTGTTTCTGCTGATTGGTGCCGATTCGCTGCACGACTTTCCCACGTGGCGCGACCCGGACCGCATCGCGGAACTGGCAACCATCGTCGCCGTTAATCGGGGCGAACCATCATCGGTCGACGCATCCACTTCGAGCGCGTTGCTCGGCGAGACGATTTCGTCGCGCATTCAATTCGTCACGATGCCGGGTATCGCCGTTTCCGCCACCGATTTGCGCGATCGCGTCGCGGCGGGTTGCTCGCTTCGCTTCCTCGTTCCCCGCGCGGTCGAAGAGTACATTGTGCAACATCGGTTGTATCAGCAGGCGGACTCCGAACCGGTCTCGTCGTCGTTCGAAAATTCTGTATCAGGTTCTCAATCTTCTGGCTCTTGATTCTTGTCTCTGGACCCCTGACTCTTCCAACATGTCGACAGCATTTTCGCAATGTGCCCAAATCGCGCGAGATCTTCACGAGTCGCTGCGGCAACTCGAGAAGTCGGTGAAAGACCTGGGGTGTGCACCCTTGTCCGGGCGCGAATGGTACGAACTGTTGCTGCAGAAACTTCTGCCGCAACTCACCGACGACGCTTTTCTCGTCACCGCCGTCGTCGGCGGCACGAATATCGGCAAGAGCGTGATCTTCAATCACCTCGCCGGCGAACGGGCCAGCGCGACGAGTCCGCTCGCCTCGGGGACGAAGCACCCGGTGTGTCTCGTCCCGCCTGGATTTCAAGACAAGCATAGTCTTTCGGCGATCTTTCAGGGCTTCGTCCTCGAATCGTGGTCGAAGTCAGAAGCAGCACTCGAAGAGACGCCGCAAGACCGGCTTTTCTGGCGAACGAGTACCGCGGCTCCTTCCAACTTGCTGGTACTTGATACTCCCGACATCGACAGCGACGCCCCGATCAACTGGCGCAGGGCCGATATGATCCGCCGCAGTGCCGACGTGTTGATTGCCGTGCTCACGCAGCAGAAGTACAACGATTCCGCCGTGAAGCAGTTTTTCCGCAAGGCTGCCGATGAAGACAAAGCGATCGTCATCGTATTCAATCAATGTCTGCTCCCCGACGACGAACAATACTGGCCCGTCTGGCTGAACACGTTCTGCCGCGAGACCGGTATCGTACCCGAATACATCTATGTTGCCCCGAACGATCGGCAGGCCGCTGAACAGAATCGCCTGCCGTTCTACGAACGGTCCTGGTCGCCCGACGATTCCTCAACGGCATCGCCTTCTTCGACCGATCGGTCGCACAGTCTGCTCGAAGACATTTCCCGGTTGCATTTCGGGGACATCAAATTGCGCACGTTGCGTGGTTCGCTCCGTCAGGTCATCGACGCCGAACAGGGTCTTCCTTCGTATCTTCAAGAACTGAACACTCAAAGCGACGAGTTTGCCTCGGCGTCTCAACTTCTCACGGCTCACAAGCTCGCTGAGATCGACAATTGGCCGATCGTTCCCAACAGCGCGATGATTGCCGAAATTCGCACATGGTGGAGCGAACAACGAACCGGCTGGTCGGCGAAGGTGCACGAGTTCTACAATTCAGTCGGGACCGGCCTTGCCTGGCCGTATCGTTTTGCCCGCGAAAAGCTTGCCGGTAAAGCCGCTCCGCCGATGGATATCTACCGCAATCAGGAATGGTCGGTCATTCTCGAAACCGTCGACAAAATCTTCAAACAGCTTCACTGGATCTGCGAACTGGGACACCCGCTGCTACGGCCACGGCTTGAAAAATTGCTCACCGGTACGAATCGCAGCGACGTCGTGCATTATTTGCGAAAACAGCACGAAACGATCGATCTCCAGCAAGAACTGCACGATCGCATCGCCGCCGAACTCAAATTGTTTCGCGACGAGAGTCCTGATTTTTATCTCTTCTTCAAGCGACTCGACGAAACCGCTGCTGTCGCGCGGCCGGCTCTCAGCATCGCGTTGTTCGTCACGGGATTCGGACCGGCCGGAGACGCCGCCGCTCAGTTTCTGGGGCATTCGGCAATGCAATCGGTGTTTCATGTCGCCACCGATGTCGCCGGTGGAGCGGTGACCGCGGCGGTGGGTGAGACGGCGATCAGCAGCACAACCTCGAGCGGATTCGGTTATCTCGAAGCAAGATTTCGAGGTTTACATGCCGCTTTCGCCGCGGGTCGGGCGCAATGGCTGGCAGAACACATTCAAAAATGTCTTCTGGGAAATCTCCCGGAAGAATTGCAGACGGCGGCCGATATACCCAAATCGGCTGAGTTCGTCCGCGTGCAGGAGATTCTCGATCAACTGAATCGTTTTCAATTGGAATATGCACCTGATTCAGCGGTGACAGCCGATGTTCCCGGAGAGCATAATGAGAGTTAAGCAGAAACAATCATCCTGTCTGAATGACGCCACTCCGATTTTTGCGTCTTTTGTGTTTTTTTGCGGCCAATTCCTTTATCGGTTTATTGCCTGATTCGCAATGGATCAACCGGTCTGGTGGGCCGGATGAAATGAAGCCTCAAGTAGAAACCTCGCCATGTCCAACTCGGAACTCGAACAACTGCAACTGCTGACGGAAGTCGACGAACTGATCGCCCGCATGTCGAACTGGGCCGATCAACCGACGGCGTGGGATCCCCAACGGCATTGTCAGACACTGATCAAACGGTTGTTGAGCCGCGTCGAGACGCTGCGCATTCGCCTTGAAGCGCCGCTGTTGGTCGCGACTTTCGGCGGAACGGGGACCGGCAAGAGCGCGCTCGTCAATGCACTCGTCGGTCAGGTCTGCACTCCGTCGGGACACGAACGTCCCACGACGACGCAACCGGTGTTGATCGCGCATCCGCAAACCGAACTTTCATCGCTGAATCTTCCGCTTGAAAACTTTCACATCAAAACGATCGAGACACCGATCTTGCGCGATATCGTGCTGCTCGACTGTCCCGACCCCGATACCAGCGAAGGAGCGACCGCCGGCAGCAATCTCGCTCAACTGCAAGCGGTCTTGCCGATGTGTGACGTTTTGATTTACACCTCGACGCAACAGAAATATCGCTCGGCTCGCGTCGTCGATGAACTCGGTCAGGCCGCCGCCGGTTGCCGGTTGCTTTTTGTGCAGACGCGTGCCGATCTCGATACGGACATTCGTGACGACTGGAAAAAACAACTCGCTCCGCACTACGAAGTCCCCGAAGTCTTCTTCGTTGATTCGTTGCGGGCCTTATCCGAACAGCAACAAGGTCTCCGCCCGAGCGGCGACTTCGGCCGTCTGATCGACGTCCTCACCACGCAATTGGGATCGTCGCAACGCATTCGCATTCGCCGCGCGAATCTCATCGATTTGCTGCAAGGGGCGGTCGAACATTGCCGCTCGACGCTCGGCGACGGCATCCCCGCTGTCCGCGATCTCGAAACCGCACTCGAATCGCAGCGCACGCAACTCGTCGAACGCATGTCGGGTCGTTTGAAAGACGAACTCAAAACCAGCCGGCATCTGTGGGAGCGCCGGCTGCTCGGTGCCGTGAACGAGCTGTGGGGCTTCAGTCCGTTTTCGTCGATCTTAAGGCTGTATCACGGGCTCGGCAGTCTGATCGCCTCGATGTCGTTGTACCGTGCCCGCACGTCGGCGCAGATGGCGCTGCTCGGTGCCGTGCAAGGGGTCCGCTGGCTCGGTTCGCGGATAAAAGAACGCGATGTCGAACAACAACTCGGTCAGATCGGTCAGGTCGGCCTCGACGACAACATGCTGCAGGAATCACAACTCGTTATTGAAGGGTACGCCCACTCCGCCCATATGGACCGGGCACTCGTCGAGACCGATTCGCTCGATCATCTTCGCGAACAGGCGGCGAAGGTCGAGGGACAATTTCTGTTCGACGCCAGCCGTAAGATCGACGACATCATCGACGACCTTTCGCGCCGCAACACCGGCTGGTTTACCCGGCTGCGTTACGAAGTGCTGTTTCTGGCATTCGTCGGATATGTATTGTATCGCGTAGGAAACAACTTTTTCGTGGTCTCGTTTCAGGATGAAAGCAAAATTCTGCAGACCCATTTTTATGTCAACGCCGGCGTGATCTTCGTGATCTGGTCGTTGGTGCTGATCATTCTCTTTATGCGTCGGTTGCGACGGGGGCTCGACCGGCATATCGAAACGCTGGCGACCGAAATGGCTGTCAGCCGCCTGTCAAAAGGGCTGTTCCCCGGTCTCGACAGGGCCTGCGTTCAATCGCATCAGTCCCTCGATCAGCTCGAAGCGGTCTCGATGGCGATCCGCCGTTTGAGAGATGCGATCACGCTCGGGAAGAGCCTGGGAGGCGTGCAGGTGGAACCATCGGCTGCTCACAAGCCCGCCGTCGCCGTACCGCAAGGAAACCGTCATGCCTAAGCTGTTGCGATCGATTCTGGCGATTGTCGTTGTCGCAGAAACTGTTTCGTTATTCGCCGACGAACCCCCCGTTATCGATCTCGGAGCCCGACGAGAATTGTTCGTCGATGAATACCTCGTCGACGAATATCGAGGCAAGGCGGAACTCCGATTGCAGCATCCTGTCCCGCGCGAAATTGTGCTCAAGCACGATGCCCCCTGGGAAGGGAACGCGACCGCGTATCACAGTCTGTTCAAAGATGGCGACAAATACCGCTTGTATTACCGCGCCTGGAATCTCGGCGAAAGCTTCGGTTCGATTACCACCAGTCAAGACAGCCTCTGTTACGCCGAGAGCGACGACGGGATCCATTGGACGAAACCCGAACTCGGACTCAACGAATTCGACGGGTCGACGGCGAACAACATTGCGATCTCGACGCCGATGGCGGCATCGTTTCAGGCAAAGGTCGGTGGCCCCGCGGTTTTCCGAGACGATAACCCGGCCGTTCCCACCGACGAACGCTACAAAGCGTTCTTGATCGCCGACGAGCCGCTCGGCATGTTGCCGTTCAAGTCGTCTGATGGAATTCACTTCACGCCGATGACCGACCATCCCGTGATTACCAATGGAGCCTTTGATTCACAGAATCTCGCTTTCTGGGACGCCGAACGGAAAGCATATCGTGCGTACTGGCGTTACTTCACCGGCGGAACGACCGACGCGAAAACGTGGGAGCCGACCGGCATCCGTGCGATTCGTACGGCGACATCGTCCGATCTCGTCTCGTGGAACGGCGACGATGCCGATCTCGTTTATGAAGATTCGCCCCCCGAAGAACTTTACGAGAACGGTATTCATCCTTATTATCGCGCACCACACCTGCTGATCGGCCTCCCCGTGCGCTACGTCGACCGGGCGCAGCCTGGTGCAGATTCGATCTTCACCGGTAAAGCCGACGCCGAGAAAACCAAACGCTGGCCTCCGTCGTTACGGGCATTGCCTCAATTGGGCGTCCGCGAACTCAAGGCGAGTATGAGCGAACGCTACGGCAGCGCGATCACCGAGGCTCTCTTTATGGTCAGTCGCGACGGCGTGAACTTCAAACGCTGGAACGAAGCGTTCATTCGCCCCGGCATCGAACGCGACGGCACCTGGAACTACGGCCAACTCTTCGTCGCATGGACCCCCGTGGAAACGAAGTCGACGCTCGACGACTCGCTCACCGAACTTTCGTTTTACGCGACAGAAGGATATTGGTCGGCACCGTATTCCTCTCTTCGTCGATACACGTTGCGACTCGACGGTTTTGTCTCGCTTTCGGCCCCGATGAGCGGCGGCGAACTCGTCACCAAACCGATCGTCTTTTCGGGCAAAGAACTATCGCTCAATTTCGCCTCGTCCGCCGCCGGAGGGTTGAAAGTCGAAATTCAGGACGACGCGGGAGGGCCGATCGTTGGATTTTCCGAAAACGAGGGGGACGAACTCTTCGGTGATACGACCGATCGCATCGTCAGCTGGAACGGCAAGACCGACGTCTCGTCGCTCGCCGGTAAACCGGTTCGTCTGAGATTTATACTGCGAGACGCCGACGTTTATTCGTTTCAGTTTCGCGAATAGCGCAATCGATTAGATGCTGGTCGTCTGACGACGCTGTCTGAACAGCGACGCGACACCCCACACCGGGACGCCGAAAATCAGAAGCAGTGGCACGACGTCAATCGCAGCCACAATCAACACCGTGGCGATGACCTGCAATGCCCGAACAAGAAATCGCACACTGGCGTGAATCGTCTCCATCGGCTGCCACCTTTTGCTGACGATCGGTACGGCGGTCTCGACGGGACGCATCGTTACAAAAAGCGTCGCCATCTCCGACTGCCGGTCGAGCACGTTGAGCTTCCCCTGCGTGCTCTCGATCTGCGTGCGGATGTCGATCATACGTTGATGCACGGCCATAATGTCGTCGACGCTCGCCTTGCGTTCCCGCGATTCTTCGAGCAGCTTGGCGATTTCGGTCTCGGTCGCCGACAGCGTTTTCAACCGGGCCGTTAGATCGATGAACTGTTCGGTTACTTCCTGCGTGCTGATCGATTCGGCATCTACGGCAGTCACGGCGTCGCGAATTCCTTTGAGCAGCATTTCGAGTTTGTCGTTAGGAACACGGAGCGTCAACGAAACATAGCCACGAATTTCATGAGCCTGTGTTTCTTTGGAGGAAACATATCCGCCGAGGTTCGTCGTTAGATCCTCGATCTTCGCCGTCGAAAGTGCCGAGTCATCGGAACGCAACTCCAAGCGAGCCGTGCGGATCTGTTTTCGTTCGGAGAACGCGACATTCGCCGCGACCCCAGCCGTCGGCTCTGCCGAGACGATTGGCACTCCCGACGAATACGTCGATTCTGCACTACCGCAACCGATGAAGAGAACGGCCACCAGCACACCAGCTGATACGACGAACGAACACCTCATGATGGGCGTCTCCGATGGGAAAGAATTTGTAGTCGGTTCTTTCCCTTAAGACCCTCGATCGGTGACGGATATTCCCGAGAAAATTATTCGTGACTTCTAAACCACGACGAATCCCTTTTATTATCCGTGTATTTCAACGGCAATCGGCGGGATGATAACGTGCGGTTATTTTTGTCCGGGCACGGTGATTGGACCCAATGCGCGTTCGGCTGCCGCGCGGACGCAGAGGTAGTCGTCGTTGAGAGCCGCTTGGAGAGCATTGCGAATCTTGATGTCGGTGGTCGCCATGTCGCCGAGGGCATCGGCGGCGCGGGAGCGAATGGTGGGATAAGGGTCGCGAAGAGCACGCAACAACCCGGCGATGGCTTCGGGATTGCCTTCGCTAATTATGCCCAGCACGCCGGTTGCTCTCCGCCGAATATAACGATCGTCGTCTTCGAGCAATTTGATGACAATCGGCGTCAATCTCTGGTGATAGGGTGTCAATAGCGGCAGGATATCTTCTGTCGACTTCATGTACGACAATTTGAGGTCTTGCAGATCTCGTTCAATGTACTCGGCGATTTCATCGAAACAACCGAGAGCGACGACGAGTTCCACATACTCTGTTGTCGGCGTCCAAGCCGAATGCGACTTGGGGAACGAAAAATTTGCGAGTCGTTTTCGATAATACATTGCGTTTGGTCGCATCAGTTCGATCAGCGTGTCGACGTCAAGTTCCGTCATCAAAATTCCGATATGGCGTTCGATCCGAGCCGATGTGAAATCGTCGGTGGGATCGATACGGGCCAACACGGCATCGGCATAGAGAGGAATCTGCACCACACTGTAATCGGTGAACTGCGCCCTGTTCACAAGTTGTTTCTCGAAAATGCCGGCCTCGCCATCAGCAACAAGTTTCTTACAAATTCGTACCGCCGCCGGATCGCGACGCCCCAGTTTCAGCAATGCCTTGACCGCCTGCAGTCGATCGTAATGTCGAACGTCATATACCCCTCGAACGATATCGAGAATGAACGTGTAAGCCTCGGTGTGATTCGGATCCAATTGCATCAACGCGCCGGCGACATACGCACGGCGGCCTAAGTCGTCGTTCGAATTTGTCGGCCCCCATTCGAATTCATTTTTCAAGAGCGGTACGACAGCCTTGGCTGCTTCGGGGTTATTGACGAGCGTTTCCATCAATGGCTGAAGCGTCGTTTCGTTGACCAAACCTTCTTGCAACACATCGATAATGGCAGGAATCGCCGGGGCGGCGTTTTCTTTCATCGACTCGAGTTCCATCGCGGCAGCCCTACAGGGGGGGCATAGAACCCGCTGTCCGTGTTATGTTCGCTGTCGGTCAGTGCATCGATGAGCACAGGAATCGACGTGACGCCGCTGTCATCAATAGAGGACAATGTATATAAAGCCTGTCCCCGAATTCCCGTCGATGGATTTTGAGTTGCCTTAACCACTACCGGAATAGCTGGCGCAGCTTGCGGGCCGAGTTGGAAAATTCGATCAAATGTAAAGTTGCCGTCAGGATACTTTTCAACCGAGCGAACGAGCGACGCAAGAACGGCATCTCTCGGCTGACCGATTTCAACTATGGCATCAAGAGCAGAATCGCTGAACTGCTCGTCGTCAATCAGTTCGATAATCGCCGGAACGGCTGGTTCGGCTTCGCGGCCGATCCATTCCAATGCCCAGATAGCGTGAAAGCGAATTTCGGGATCCTCGTTCGATAATTCCTTCACTAGAAACGGCACCGCTTCGCCCTGCATTTCTTTAAAGTAGTCATACCATTTGTGCCATTCATCGGCATCGTTGTGCAACAGCTCGAACAATTGCGGCAAGATGACGCGGCTTTCGACACCGATTTTCTGAAGGAGAGCTCTGATCTTGTCGTGATCGAATTCCATGACAACATTGTCTTCGTCGCCTAGGTCGACCTCGATCATCCCAGTTCCGAACGAGGTGTAGTTGTGAAAGAGTTGCTTCGCCACGAGTTCAAGATCATCGGCATGCACCACGGAGGCGAATGCGGAGAACGACAAGGCCAGAACGAAATGCATGACGAAGCGAGTCGGCACCCATCGAGAATTGCTGAAGGCCAAATTGCTGGAGTCAGTTAACGACGTTCTCGACATCGAATTTCCCTCCTACCCCAACACCCCCTCCACCACTTTTCCATGCACGTCGGTCAGCCGATATCTTCTTCCCTGAAACTTGTACGTCAGCCGTTCGTGGTCGATGCCCATGAGATGTAACAGCGTGGCGTGCAGGTCGTGGATGTGGATGCCGTTTTCGGCGATGTTGTAGCCGTATTCGCAGCTCTGGCCGTAGACGCTGCCTGCTTTCACGCCGCCGCCGGCCATCCAGATGCTGAAGCAGCGCGGGTGGTGGTCGCGACCGAAGTTGGCTTGAATTTTTCCCTGGCAATAATTCGTCCGGCCGAATTCGCCTCCCCAGACGACGAGCGTATCGTCGAGCAGGCCGTGTTGATCGAGATCCTTGATGAGCGCCGCCGACGGCTGATCGGTCTCTTTACACAACGCAGGAATGCCGCCGAGAATGTTGCCGTGGTGATCCCAGTCTTGATGATAAAGCTGAATGAACCGCGCCCCGCGTTCGGCGAGCCGGCGGGCCAGCAGACAGTTTGCGGCGAATGTTCCCGGCGTACCGACATCGGGGCCGTACATATCGAGCACGTGCTGCGGCTCCTGGGAAATATTCGTCGCTTCAGGAATACTCTCCTGCATGCGGAAAGCCATCTCGTAATTGTCGATGCGGCTTTGAATCTCGGCGTCGGGTGTCGTCGATAACTGATGCTCGTGCAGTTCTTTCAGGCGATCGAGCAGTTTGCGACGGCTGGCGAGATCGATGCCGGCGGGATTGCGCAGGTAAAGAACCGGGTCTTCCGCCGCTCGAAAAAGCACTCCCTGATGTTTCGAGGGAACAAATCCGCTTCCCCACAGATGCGCGCCGAGCGGTTGGCCCCCTTTCCCTTTGGTGATCAGCACGACGAACGACGGCAGGTTTGTGTTTTCCTGTCCGAGACCGTAACTCAGCCAGGCCCCGAAACTCGGACGCCCGGCGATCTGCGTACCGGTCTGCAAAAACGTCACCCCCGGTCCGTGATTGATCGCCTCGGTGTACATCGAATTGACGACGCACAATTTGTCGGCAACGCCGGCGATGTGCGGCACCGTCTCGCTGAACCACGCTCCTCCTTCGTGCTGCGTAAACTTGAACGGCGAACCGACGAGCGGCAGCGACGCCTGATTACCGCTCATCGCAGTCAATCGCTGATTGCCGCGTACGCTGTCGGGAAGCTGCTCGCCATGTTTTTCGTTGAGCAATGGCTTGTAATCGTACAAATCGAGATGCGACGGAGCCCCCGACTGAAAGAGATAGATGATCCGCTTCGCCTTCGGCGCGAAATGCGGTTCGCCGAGCACGCCGCGATCGATTTCGGTCGCCGCCGAGGCCGATTGCGATTTCGCCAGCATCTCGGCCAGCGCGACGCCTCCGACACCGGCTCCGAAGCGTTGCAGAAATTCCCGTCGACCGGCTGGAGGCAACGGAAGAAGGTCTTCGTACGTCTCGTGTGTATTCGAAAGGTTTTCGGTCATCGTTTCACCACCGTTTCGTCATGATGGTAAGTAACCCTCTCCCGTCGGGAGAGGGTGGCCGCGTAGCGGCCGGGTGAGGGGAGGGTTAGACGTTCGATCGCAAGCAATATCGGTTCGACGTCCCATGCGCCCCTCACCCGGATGCTGCGCATCCGACCTCTCCCACAGGGAGAGGTGAAAATCACCCTCACCCGACTGCGGCGCAGTCGACCTTTCCCACGGGGAGAGGTGGAAAACAGTGTGCCTTCAAACTGGGTCATCGTTTCACCACGGCTTCGTCATGATTAAGGAGAGCCTGCGCGAGCACGGTGGCTGCGGCGGCGTGAGGAGCGGGGATTTCTGCATCGTGCGGCCTCTGTCCGATCTTGAGCAGTTCGTCGGCTTGCTCGGGATGAGCGGTAAAATGCTCCAACTGCTCGTGATACAACTGCGTCAGAATTTCGACTTCGCGGGCATCGGGTTTACGACTGATGCTGCGCAGCGTGACGTCGTCGATCATTATTGCGACGTCTCCGGCGGCCTGTTTGTAGGCCGACTCGCCGAGCGCCTTCGCCGCTTCGACGTATTGTACGCCGTTGAGAAGAATCAGCGGTTGCAGCGGCGATTCGGTCCGTTCGCGACGCGCGGTGCAGACGGCGCGGCGCGGGGCATCGAAAGCGAGCATCGCGGGAGGGGGTCCGGTGCGACGCCAGTGCGTGTAGACGCTGCGTCGATAAACGCCGTCGCCGCCGCTGACATCGTGCGGTTTGAACGATTCGGTCATTTCGTACGGATAGACCGGGGCTCCGCCGATTTCGTTCTTGAGCAACCCCGACGCCGCGAGCACGTTGTCGCGAATCATCTCGGCCTGCAAGCGGAATCGCGGTCCGCGCGCCAACAACAGATTCTCGGGGTCGTCTTCCATTGTCTTCGCATCGGCGATGCTGCGCTGCCGGTACGTCTTGCTCATTACTATGGTTTTTATGAGGTCTTTTGTATCCCAACCACTCTCGATGAAGTGCAGCGCGAGCCAGTCGAGCACGCCGGGATAGACCGGCGGCGTTCCCTGGCTGCCGAAATCTTCGGCGGTTTTGACGAGTCCCATGCCGAAGATGTTCTGCCAGATGCGATTGACCGTCACGCGGGCAAGTAACGGATGCTCGCGCGACGTCAGCCACTGCGCAAGCCCCAATCGATTGTTCGGTGCTCCTTCAGGAAACGGCGAGAGCGCGGCGGGTACGCACGCCGGCACTTCATCGCGCCGCTCGGCGTATTCGCCGCGAAAGAGGATATACGACGGCTTCGGTTCCGGGAGTTCCTGCATCACCATCAGTTCGCGAATTCCTTCGGCAAACGCGACCTGTTCGCCGCGCAGCGCGGTGAGCGCGGCGATGTGGTCGATCCATGCCTGATCGACGGTCGCCAGATAATAATCGAATAACGATTCGCGTTCGCCGGTCGTCAGTTCGGTGAGAGGTTTTTGCAAGATCGAGATTGCAGTGGCCGCATCGTACGCCGCGGCCACTTCAAGCGACGTCAAGTCGCGTTCGACGACGCGAAAGTCGTCGATCATCCCTTGTTTAAAGCCGCGATCGCGGTTGCGTGCGGCGAGTGCGATGTTTTCGCCTCCGCCACCGCCGCGCAAATCTTTCGTCAGGTGATCCTTGAGGACCACAACATCGGCGGCTTGGCCGTTGATCCACATTTTCAGCCCCGCCGCTCTGCTGCTGCCGTCGGTCGTTAATGCGACGTGCAACCATTCTCCCGTCGGGACCGGCTCGCGCGTTTCGATCGAGATAGCGTTGCCCGGCCAGAAATGAATCAGCGACCAGCGCAGCTTACCTTCGGAGATCAACAGTTCGTAACCGCGGCTGGCACCGTCGGTCCATGCAGGAGAACGATGAAACACGACCGCTCGCTCTTTTACATCGGGCGTGTTCAACCATAGCGAAATGCTGAAAGGCTGATGACGCTGATAATTTCCCAATGGCAGATTGATGGCGTCGTCACCGGTGAACAATACGCTCTGTCCGTGCTTTCCTGCGACGAGTTTGTTCTCGCCATTGAGTATGGCGGGCTTGTCTTCAGCGACAGCGTTGGTGAGTTTATTTCCTTCGCCGAGCGATTCAAAATCGTAATGTGCGACTTCCCCCTTGAGAGCCAGTTCCGCCGGACGATTTTCGAGCCAGGCGTTGAAGGCGTCGCGACGCGATTCGCGAAGTTCCGTTCCCTGCTGTTCGAGGGTGGCGACCTTCTGCGCGAACTCGGCCAGCTTCTGCTGTGCGGAGGCATCGGCGATCCACAACGTCGGCGAAGGAGAGGTCTCGGGATGGTAATACGAATACAATCCTGCTTCGTCGATGTTCTGAAACATCGCGAAGAGTCCGTAGAACTCGCTCTGCTTGATCGGGTCGAACTTGTGATCGTGGCAGCGAGAACATTCGAACGTCAGTCCCAGAAACGCCGTCGCAAAGGTCTGCACGCGGTCGCAGACATATTCGACGCGGTATTCTTCGGGGACGCTTCCCCCTTCGGTCTCTTGCTGATGCAACCGATTGAACGCCGTCGCGAGAATCTGTTCGGTCGATGCGTTTGGCAACATGTCCCCCGCGAGTTGCCACGTGACGAATTCGTCGAACGGCTGATTGCGATTGAACGCGTTGATCACCCAGTCGCGCCACGCCCAGACATCGCGCTCGCGATCGACCTGAAACCCGAAACTGTCGGCGTAACGAGAAACGTCGAGCCAGTCGACCGCCATTCGTTCGCCATACCGTTCGGACGCGAGCAATCGATCGACCACTTTTTCATAGGCGTCAGCCGAATCGTCGGCGAGAAACGCAGCGACCTCTTCGGGTGTCGGCGGCAACCCCGTGATATCGAAACTCACCCGGCGCAGCAGCGTCGTCTTGTCGGCTTCGGACTGTGGCGAGAGGCCGCGATCTTTCAGACGTTCTGTGATGAGCGCATCGATCGGATGCGCTTCCCCGTTCTCGGGAATCGACACCGGCATCAGCGAAATGAACGCCCAGTGAGGCTCGTACTCGGCCCCTTCGGCGATCCAGCGACGAAGGGTATCGACTTCTTCTTTCGTCAAACGACCAAGTTTTGCAGACGGCGGCGGCATCTGCACATCCGCATCTTCGGCGATGATGCGGTGCAGCATCTGACTTTCATCCGGCTTGCCGGGGACAATCGCCAGGTTCTCGATAGCCGACTCGCGAACATCGAGCCGCATGTCGACCGAGCGTTTGTTCTTATCGGGCCCGTGACAGGCAAAGCAGCGATCCGAAAGAATCGGCCGAATGTCGCGGTTGAACTGCAGTTTTTCGGCGCCGGGCGTTGTCTCGGCGGGTTGGGTTTCGTCATCCGACCTCGCCGCATGACGAGGAACCGATAATGCCATCATGGCGATGAAAGCGAATCCACACAACAAAAGAAATCTCGACTTGAGCATCGGCGTGACCATTTCTGGAGTGATGTTCGCGGGAGAGTGAGGGCATCAGCACACGTATTTGATTGTACCCCGGCGTAGAGGGGGGTTCAATGTGAGGGATGAGTCAGAAGGGAGACACGTAAATGAGTGGGCGTCGAAACCTGTACGTCACCGAGCGGCGGGATGTTCACATTGACCTTTACATGCTGTCATGGTTCAATAATGCCAACGTTTCAGAATTCAGTCTTTGACGGTGCTGTATACTCCCGTCACCAACCCCGGTCCTGACTCTGCGGAGTCAGCTAAGCATGGAATGGAGCGAAGCGGCTCGAATTGCTGCGGAGAACAATGGCCTCACCCTCGTCGAGTTTGTCCTTCTGCTCGAAGTCAAATATCGAATCGGATTTTCGGCTCTAGAATTAGCGCGCTGGACGGTGGTCGAAATGAGGCATCTTGATCTGCCTTTCACCGCCGACGACTATGTCGATGCCATCGATTCGTGCATTGAAAAGGGCGTGCTGCGAATTCTCACCGACGCCGATCTCGATGACGCCACAGATGTGGGGACATCGTATTCGTTCCCGGAGTTCAATTTTAAGGGATGGAAGGCCGGGGCAGTCGATTTCACCCCACGTGGTTACGAAATCACGATCAAAGCCATCTACGA
This sequence comes from Planctomycetota bacterium, assembly GCA_027618475.1. Lineage (GTDB taxonomy): Bacteria > Planctomycetota > Planctomycetia > Planctomycetales > Planctomycetaceae > JAQCEJ01. Next base: position 88,042 of record JAQCEJ010000008.1, read on the forward strand.
ATTTCGTCATAACGGCTTACGTCCAAACCTGGTTGACTATCTTCGACGTATCGGAGAGGAAATGAGTTGCTCTCGGCTGAAATCGCCACTCCTTATCTATGGAACTTGCCAACAACTCGGCAGATATTTATTGGATGCCGCCGACCGCATCGCGGAATGTGATGACCGTGATCTTGGCTTTCTATTTCCGATTTTCGAAAAGGATTCACCGTTATCATATCTCACAGAGCTAGACTACGTCTGTGATTCGATCTTTGCCATGTTGCAACGTCTGACTTCAAAACCGTCGTGATCGTTTCCCTTTTTTAAAAGCTGCATCATCGTGACCAAACGCCGTCGTATTCCTCGATATCAGCAGAAGGAACTGGAAAAGGGTCGTATCCCGGCAGATATCTCCCAACAGGCGCCCCATACATCGTGGTGCGAAATGCCGTTGTACTACGTCGACCAAGAATTCACGTGCCGGCGCTGTGGCAAAGTGGAAGTCTGGACCGCCGAGCAACAAAAATGGTGGTACGAAACGGCGAAAGGTTACATATTCTCGAACGCGATTCATTGTCACGATTGCCGAAAATCGATTCGCGAAAACCACGCAGGAACACCACGCAAGTCGCATCAAGATCGACGCGAAAGCGGAGAGTGAATAATCGTCGTGCCGTTCAAGTTCTCGTCCTGCCACACTAAACAAAGGGGAAGGGATTGAGAGTTATCCGGGGCTGCATTCTTTCATGAAGTTGCTGACGTTCCGTGAATGGCTCACCCGATGTGATGAAGGCCTGTTGTTACGATCGTCCACGGATTAAGGGTATGGTGTGTATCACGCCTTCCCCACCACAGACACGCAGGGCAAACAGCAACATCCATACCACCGAAGTAACACGAGCCGTTCGTGCCGATCATAAAAAAAGTGGAAGAAATTGTGCCGAACAAGTTCATTGCAAAGATCAAACCTGCGAGGACTTCAATTCGGCAATCAGACCCATGAGGGCGTTGAGGTGTCCCGGCTTGACCAGGTGGTGATTGAACCCGGCTTCTTTCGACATTTGGCGGTCATCATCTTGCCCCAAACCAGTAAGGGCTACAATCACCATGTCTTTGCCCCACGGCTTGTCACGAATGCGGCGGCAAGCGTCGTAGCCGTTCAGCTTCGGCAGTCCAATATCGAGCAGTACCAAGTCAGGGCGGAAAGTCCCGGCGACTTCCACCGCCTCAATTCCATCGTAGGCCATTTGCGTCTCATTGCCAATAATCTTCAACAACATCGCCATAGACGAAGCGACGTCCTTGTTGTCATCGACAATCAGAATACGGCATGATGAAATCGGCAGCACCTTGTCTTTGCCGGTTGGCTCTGTGGTTCGCATCTTCGACCCAGCAACAAAAGGCAGTCGCACGACAAACTCACTCCCCTTGCTGATACCTTCACTCTGGGCCGTCACGCTACCGGCATGCATTCTGACAAGGCGATGCACCAATGACAGACCGATGCCGAGTCCACCTCCGTCAGACCGCTCCCATTTCCCATCTGCTTGGTAGAACATATTAAAAAGTTTCGGCAGATTCTCGGCGGCGACACCGATGCCGCTGTCCTTAACTGACACCATCACATCACCACCGTCTTGCTTGACAGTGATCGAAATGCGGCCTCTCCGCTCAGTGTACTTGGCAGCATTGGTAATCAGGTTCACGAACACTTGTGATATCCGCACCACATCAGCAAAAATCCAAATCGGTTCAGGCGGCAAGCTGACCGTGAGGTTGTGTTCGTATTCTTCGATCAGATAGCGGCACGACTCTATCACCATATTCACGATGCTTTGCAATTCAACCCGTTCCTTGTGGAGTTCCATCTCGTTGCGGGTGATGCGGCTAACGTCGAGCAAATCGTCAATGATGCGGGTCAAATGATCTGTCTGACGGTCAATCACGTCCCTGCACCAGTTGAGTTCAGGTTCGTCTGGTCCAACCAACCGCAGCACTTTCACGGCGTTGCGAATCGGGCTGAGCGGATTGCGAAGCTCGTGAGCCAGAATCGCCAAGAAATCATTCTTGCAACGATCTGATTCCTTCAGTTGATGCATTAGCTGATAGTTTTTTTCTTCGATTTCCTTGCGGTCAGTAATGTCTCTCAAGATCCTTGAAAACCCTATGATCCGATCCGTAGTATCCTTGATGGGTGAGATCGTCAGTGAGACGGGTATAGGGCGACCGTCACTCCGCGTCCGCACGGTATCGAAGTGTCCAATACGTTCTCCCGCTTGCAGGCGTATAAGGATGTGTTCTTCCTCATTGAACCGGTCGGGAGGAATGAGCATGGTAATGGATTGCCCTACAGCTTGCTCTGGCGAGTACATGAAATGGCGCATGGCGGAGGCATTCCAGCTTTCAATGATGCCGTTCATATCCGTGCTTATGATGGCATCTTCCGAAGATTCGACAATCGTCGCCAACCTTGACCGGGCCAGATCTCCATTCCGGCGATCCGTAATATTGATAAGAACGTTCACAGCTCCCGCTAGTTCACCCCGCACATTAAACAGCGGGTTGGCGTGTGCGAGTGTGAGCCATCGGCTACCATCGGGGCGTTCGATCAGGAATTCCTGCCCATTGAATGCCTTGCGTTGTTGGAGGGCAAGGGCCATGCAACACTCGTCATGCCGGATAGGATTGCCGTCTGTGGTGAACAGCTTGAACGAACCGCAATAGAGGTCGGTCGGGGCGTTCAGCTTCGGCTCACGCCCCCAAAGCTTTACCGACGCTTCGTTGAAGTAGGTAATCAGCCCATCGGAATCGCAGACGTACGCTCCCACTGGCAACTTTTCCAGCGTCTGCCGCAGCATCTCATCGTTCCCGTCAGATTGAAATATCGGCATAGATCACCCCTGAAAGGGTTTGGCCGTATGGCGAGACGGTATCTGATGCGTACGTACCATCGGTGTCATCCTAGCAACCTGACCGGCAAGCTACAAGATTATGATGTTCATACCTGCATACGACTGATCATCGGCTGACGATCGCCGTGTGATGCCTGATGAGTGGGCGACGGCGTGAATTGGGTATGGAGCGAGCGAGATGAAATCAAAACAGGCGGTGGGTGGGAGTCCCCAGTGATATGTTCTAATGATCCCAGGTCTCATACGGTTTCGTCGCACCGATTAATGCGGTTTCACATTAATCGTAGAGAAAGGGATTGAATATTATCCGGGGCACTTGGTTTTGATTCCGTCCCGATTATCAGAATCGGAGCGTGACGATATCGGAAGGCGACTTATTCGTCAGACGGTCTGACGGACCGGAGTGACTGAAGTTCCTCTTCGGCTACTCCGTCTTTGTATTCTTCCAGACGAAGTGGCTGAGAGCGTTGAGTTCCCGTACAAACACTTCGTCACCGCAGACGGCGAGATGAGCCCAGGTGGATTCGTCACTGACATGTCGCGTGTCGAGCAGTTCGAATTTTTCAGGGTTGGCTCGAATCAGCAACAAATCTCCGCGTTCATCTAAGGCGAGAATCTGCTCTCCATTGGTCACGAGGCTCCAGTATTTTCCGTAGGGTTGCGACGTCCATTTCGTTTCACCCGTGGCCAGTTCTAGACAGGTCAAACGCTGGTTCCGCAGGTGAAGATAAACGTGCCCGCCGATGATCACGGGTGACGACATATATCCGGTCGCTTTATTCGTCCATTTCTCGGTGACGGCGTGCTGATCATCGGTTGATTTCATCTGGTAGAAAAATGACTTTCCACCGTACGAGCTGGTAAAGACCGCATTGTTATCGACTATCGGGGTAAGGATATTCATGCCACGAAATGCCGGTATCTCCTGTGACCAGAGGACGGTGCCCGATTCCGGATCGACACTGGCAAGCTTTGTGCGCGTTTGTACAAGGATCTGCCGTATTCCGGCGGATTCAAATAGATACGGCGACGAGAAGGCGCTACCAAACATGCCGCCACCATCGTCAAGTGCACGCCAGATGATCTCACCGGTCAGCTTATTTAATTTGCAAAACGCCGCTCCCGCTTGCACGTAAACGAAATCGCCGTCGACGAGCGGCGAACACACTAACCCGAACGCGGGAACCGGCGACTTCAAGCGATCGACGAAGTCGACCCGCCAGAGTGTTTTCCCCGTTTCGGCGTCGAGGCAAACGAGTAAATCGCGCATACCGGCAACGTATAATCGCTCACCATCATACGCCGGCGTTGAGCGGATCCAATCGCCGTTGGATTTGGCAAAGAACGGAACCGAAAGTGAACCTTTCCACGTCGTCGACCAGCGTTCTTCGCCTGTGTGGCGATCGAGAGCGCGGACGGTTTCATTCTTTTCATTTTCCGTTTCCGTCACGAATACCAGCGAGTCGGAGACAATCGGACCGGAGTAACTCGGTCCAAGCGGAACACGCCACGACTGTTTTAGCGTTTCGTCATCTAATCGATTAGGCCATGTTTCCGATTTGCTGACATAGCCATCGCGATGGGGGCCGCGCCATTGCGGCCACACGGCGGCCGATTCGCTTTTTTCTTGTGAATGAGCAAGCGACGTCAACGCAATCAGCGTTAACATGCAGGCGATCAGGTTCCGTATTTGAAAACGAGAGGGAATGGATTTCCGATGGATGTTATTCCTGTGATGGTTTCGTATCTGTTTTGTCATGTGTCGACGTCCTTCCTTTAATGTCACCGCATGTTCTCCGCATCGTTCTGGCGAATGATTCGAGGTGTTGCATATTGTCGCAGTAAGCGGCGAAGCTTATTTGTTTACGCAATTCGGGGGTGAGTCCCTGGCCTCCGACGACGATGGCGACGTCATCTTGTACTTGCGCATAAAAGTTGCGGTATTCGTCGAGAAAGAACGCCACGTCATCGAGATAAGAAACACTGAGCCAGTACAATTCGGGTTTCAGATCGCGAATGGCGGTGATCATGGTAGCAAACGGTAATCGCGAACCGAGTGACCTCGAACGCCAGTCGCCTTGTCTTAATACGAGTTCAACCATCTCTGTAGGAACCGTGTAGGGGTCGCATTCCGGAGTGCCACCAATGGCCAGTGGAGCGGTCACAGAGGGGGAGGGAATGACGGACTTCAATCGATCGAACGCGCGTAAAATGGTGCTGCAAGCACGACGTTCCTGGTAGACCTGTACGTCGCCACATTCCCATCCGTCTCCCACACGGTGCAAGGCGGGTGTGACGAACACGTCGAAAATTCGACTCATCGGTTCACCGGCGAGATGCAATTCAAACAGGATACGGTGACACGCCTCTTCGTCCCCTGCCACGACTTCGCGGTAGAGATCGTCGATAAGATTGCGCACGGTCCGCTCGCCGTGACCACGGCGAGAAGGAAGTCCAAGTAATTCAGGGTGAAACTCGGCGCGCGACTGTCGGAGAAATTCTGTGGCCGCATCCAGCGTGACACGTCGGTGCCCACCCGCTGTTTTGACGGTTGGAATCTGCCCCTGATCGCACCATCGTTTGATGGAGGATTCACTAACTCCAGCGGCTCTTGCCAGTTGTCGCGGACTGATGTACTGCATCAACATCCTTATTGAATGATTTGGACGATAAAGTTTTGCTACCGATGGATCATAGTTGTCGAATTGCCGTTCGTCAATCAACTGTTTTAACAAAAATACGACATATTTACCAAATTATCAGTTGAAGCCTTGGGAATCCTGCCGTAACATGTGTGTGATTGATTTGAACGTTATTTATATTTGTTATGCAAGGGGTGGAAGGAGATGCACATCGCGATAATTGGTGGTGGTATCTCCGGGTTGTCAGCAGCTCACTGGCTAGCTCCTCACCATGTTGTCACTCTGTTCGAGGCAAACGACTACCTGGGGGGGCACACGCATACTGTCGATGTGAAGCTGGAGGAGGAGCATCATGCCATCGATACCGGGTTTATCGTCTTCAATGATTGGACCTATCCCAACTTCATCGCCTTGCTCGAAGAACTGGGTATCGAATCGCAACCAACCCAGATGGGATTTAGTGTTCGCTGCGACCAAACCGGATGGGAGTACAAAGGTTCTTCCTTAAACGGATTGTTCGCTCAACGACGTAATCTCTTCCGGCCACAGTTTTATCGTATGATCCGTGATATCCTGCGTTTCAACAGGGAAGCGCCGGGGCAGGTATCGGGGACGAATCCAGCGTCTGAAGACGTTCTTAATGATGATGTAACTGTCGAAGAATTCCTCCGACAGGGAGGATACTCACGCGAATTTGCTTCGCACTACTTACTCCCGATGGGGGCGGCGATCTGGTCGTGTCCCGTAGAGACTTTTGCCCGGTTCCCGATTCGGTTCATTGTCGAGTTCTATCGCAACCACGGCTTATTAAATATACGCAACCGACCAACCTGGCGCGTGATCACGGGAGGTTCGCGAAACTATGTCTCAGCACTTGCGCGTCGTTTCAACGGCACGATACACTTACGGACTCCAATCGTTCAAGTTCGCCGTTGGTCCGACAGAGTAGAGCTCACGCCTGGCGACGCCCAGCCGTTGCGATTTGATCATGTGGTCTTTGCCTGTCACAGCGACCAGGCTATGCGAATGCTCGCTGATGCTTCACCAGTCGAACGCGAAGTACTCTCGGAGTTTCCCTATGAGCGAAATGTTGCCGTACTTCATACAGACGCATCGATTCTACCACGCAGACGTCGAGCTTGGGCGAGTTGGAATTACCGTATTCCACACCATCGCAAGTTATTTATAACGGATGAAATAAAAGATCAACCGTCTAAAGTCAGTGTCACGTATTGCATGAATATTCTGCAAAACATTCGCTCTCGACATGTCTTTAACGTCACGCTTAACGGTGAAGACGACATCGATCCGTCGCGCATACTCGGACGCTACGTCTACGAACATCCGATTTTCACAACCCGGCGTGCCTCGGCACAAGCACGACATCACGAACTGATCAACGTGTAAACACCGGTCAGAAAACGTAGCACCCGTCGGAGAGTGGTTTGTCGGAATAAAAACGTAGCGCCC
>JAQCEJ010000200.1 GCA_027618475.1 Planctomycetota bacterium
CACACACAACACCACAGCGCAAGTCGCCTCAGACTACCAAGTTAACCCAGAGTGCGCGCTGGCCCTGGTTACAGCCCCGTCTTCAGTCGATGACGATCTGGTCTCGATCATGGATAACTGGGAATAACGTCTAAAAGATTTGCACGTCCCACCGAGATCACAAGACCGCGGCGCTGAGGGGCTGTCTGCAATCTCAGCTGCTTCAATCCGTGACGCGTGCCGATCTCTTTCTGCTCGGAAAATCCGGTTTCGTTGCGCCTCATTTCGGAATCATCGGACTCTCACACGTCACGACAGCCACTTCTGTTGTCACGTCCTCGGTAGACAACCGAATGACATGATGTCAAGACGAGCTTGCCCCTCGCGAAAAAATCTTCCAAATGGGACTTTCATCACTTCCCGAAATCTGCTTACAATCTGGAATAGACCAGAACTGGTTTCATGACCCGGTTGGCGACGGAATAATCATCCAAATTGTCCGGAATTATCCGCCGTCCAGAGGGTTATGAAACTGCTTGTAGAAATCATCACGTCCGACTTGTGACAGATTCAATAAACAAAAATTGGTTTCACTCTCTGGGCAACGGCAAACGACGTCTCCGATTTATTGCATAACGATTGCCGTCCCTCAGGAAATGAAACTCTCGAAATGACAATTCGCTGCTGTTGACCGACCGTCACACATTTGCGATGCAAAGGATATTTTCATGTTACACTTTACGTGTGACCTCTGCGGAAGCCCGATGAACGACCATCGTTACGTGGTCAAAGTCTCCGTATATCCCGCGTTTGACCCGGAAGAAATCACGGAAGACGACGTCGAGGCCGATCATCTGAAAGATGTCTCGGACGTGCTCGAGCAGATGGAAGCCTCGGGAAAACTGGAGCTGGAAGACTGCAGCGCGAAATCGTTGCGTTTCGATCTCTGTCCCGAATGCCGCAAAAAATATCTGAAAGATCCACTGGCTCGAGATTCCGGCCGTCGGCTGAAATTCAGCCAGAATTAATCGGATCGTCTTCGAACGGACTGCGTTCCCGCTTATGATCGATTCGCGTCGAACTTTTCGTCTGCGCCGACGCTTGAGTTCTCCCGGCGTTTGGGCAGCCCTGTTGTTTCTGATCATTCTCGCCGTGCGAATGAATCAGGAATATCTGACGGTCATTCCGCCTCAACATTCATCACCGCGTGACGCCGCACGTACCGGTGTGCCGCACGACGAAGAATCGCGTATCGTGGTCGTTAAACGTGTCGTCGACGGCGATACTCTGTTGCTCGAATCGGGAGAACGCGTGAGGCTGATCGGCGTCGACACACCGGAGACGAAACACCCCGATCTTCCCGTCGATCCGCTGGGACTCGAAGCGGCCGCCTTTGTTCAAGAGCTGGTCGAAGGAAAAACGGTCGAACTTCGTTTCGATCGCGAACGCGTCGATTCGTACGAACGATTGCTCGCCTACGTCTACATCGGCGAACAATGTCTTAATGAGGAGATTATTCGCGCCGGTTACAGCAAGGCGATAACGCGGTTTCCCTATCGTTCGTCGCAGAAAGTCATATTCATCGCCGCAGAGCACGAGGCGAAAAACGCCGGAAGAAAAATCTGGCAGCCGAATCAACCATGATTCGCGGCATTGGTCGCGACGTTTACTCTCGAATTTTGATGACGAGCACCGTGCGGTCGTCGAGTCGGCCACCGCCGGACAAATGGGTTTCCAGACGGTTCCAGATCGACTGCAACACACTTTCGGCAGAACTCGAAGTGCTCGCCTGAATCGCCTCCATGATTCCTTCCGACCGAAACATCTTGCGCGAGTTGCTCATCGCCTCGCTGACGCCATCGCTATAGCAGACGATCAGATCGTCGGGTTCGAGCTCGAGTTCAGACGATTCGTACGTCGCGCGGTCCATCACACCCAATAACATACCATGCGATGTGACGTCGACAATCTCGCCGCTTTTCCGAATGAAAATCGGCGTCGGGTGTCCGGCATTGGTATATTTGAAGGTCATCTTCGATGTATCGATTACGCCGTACAGCATACTCATAAACTGATGCGGGGGAGTCGTCAGATACAACGCCTGATTAATCCGCTGCATGACGTCAATCGTATCATCGGCACAGGTCGAACCCTCGGTTTCATCGAGAAGCGTGTGTAGTGCCCCGCGCACGATCGACATCACGAGCGCCGCCGGAATACTGTCTCCCGACGCATCGCCGACCGCAATAGCGGTCTGATCCGATCGATAAGGAATGAGTTCGCATAAATCGCCGCCGAGTTCTGCCCGGCTGGTCGAACGCAACGCCGCCTCGAAACGGCGATCTTCCGCCTCGAAACAGCGGAATTCCTGAGGCTTACCTTCGCAGGCCAATTGAAGTTCGCGGCGAAATCGCTGTTGCGTTTCGCTTTCGTGCAACAAGACCGTCCGTTCGAGCACCGATGCAATTTGCGTGGCAATCGACTCGAGCACATGTTTGATTCGTGCAGACGGTGTACGCGACCGGCGATCGAACACCCACAACGTCCCGAACGGTCCTTCCGATGATTGCACCGGCAAACACATACCGGTCGCCGTTCCCATTGGCAACCAGCAGGCCAGTTCCGGCGTCTGGCTGCGATTGACGATGACCGTCCCTTCAGTGATCGCCTGAATGTCGAACGGGCTTTCCGCCAGCTTCCGCTTCGGGAAGGGAAAGACCTGCCCGTCGAGACGGTACTGCACGCGCAGACCCAGTTCCTGGTCGTTGGGATTCAACAGAAAGAAGCCGGCCGCCCGATAACCCGTCAACTCGAGACCAGCCGCCAGCAGACGTTGCAAAGCCCCGTCGAGATCCTGTTCGAGATAAAAGGATTTACCGACGTCAACCAGCGTCGAGACCTGTTGTGCTCTCGATTCGAGAACCCGCGACGACCTTGCCAGCCGGTTCAGCATCTGTCCGACAACATCGGCAATTTCGACCACGGCAAGATACGAACGATCGTTTCGGGCGCGTTCCGGAAGATCGATCTTGAGTCGTCCGACTCGCTCAATCCCATCGTGGATGTCGGAATGCCAGCAAACCGATTCCCCCGGTTCTTGCTCGTCTGCAAACTGTTCGAATTCGACCGATCGATACGACAGAGGCCAACCCGTTGCGTCAGAAAATTGCCGGCATAGCCGGTGAATCCAGCGCTCGGAATCCGTTTTGAGCGTCGTCATATTGACCAATGATCTGGTTGAATATCCGTAATGGAGGGGAACCGACCGCCATAGCGACCGCGACACGACCTCTCATCGAGAGTCTCGCAATTCATTTCATCGGAATAAACGTTGTCGCGAACGAGTCGAATTCGGTTCAGATGGGTCGCGTAAACCGGATAAGATATACCGATTGTATCGGTTGTCCGCATCATTCAGGAGACGACACATCGAGCGAGACCACAGGGCGGTCGTGTTCATGCTCAAGCCGCAACTGGCCGCAAGCGGCATCGATGTCGGCCCCTTTGCGCTTGCGGATCGTCACCGCAACGCCGAATTCTTCGAGAATGCGACGGAATTCCATCGTCCGTGGCTGCACCGGCTCGTCCAGATCGAGTTCCTTCACCGGATTCATCGGGATCAAATTGACGTGCGCTCTTCGTCCCTTCAACAGGTCGGCCAGTTCGCGGGCCTGTTCAGGACCGTCGTTGAGTTGCGACAGCAACACATATTCGTAGGTCACACGTCGACCGGTCACCGAAAAATAATCGTCGGCGGCAGCCATGATGGCATTTACACCAATGCGATGATTGACCGGCACAAGGCGGTTTCGCAATTCATCATTCGGTGCATGCAGCGAAATCGCCAGATGATACTGATGCCCCAACCGGGCGAACTCGCGAATTTTTTCGGGAAGTCCGACCGTCGACACAGTGATACGGCGGGCTCCGAGACCTAAGCCCTGTTTATCGGTCATCACGGCCAACGTAGGCACGAGCGCTCCAAGATTGGCAAGCGGCTCGCCGATCCCCATCACCACCATATTCGTAATCCGCTCTTCGGACGGCAGCAGTCGATCGAGCCGCAGCACCTGTTCGAGGATTTCCCCGGTCGAGAGATTGCGTTTCAACCCTTCCATACCGCTCGCACAAAAGATGCAACCCATCGCACAGCCGACCTGCGTGCTGATGCAAATCGTCCGGCGATCGTCTTCGCGCATCAGCACACACTCGACGACTTCGCCGTCGCCGAGTTCCAACAGCAGTTTTTCAGTGCGATCTTTGGCGACGAGATGCCGAACGAGTTTGGCCGTGAAGAGATCAAAATGCTCCGTCAGCGCGGTGCGTAGCGATTTGGGCAGATCGTTCATCTCGTCGAACGAATTCGCCCGCTTTGCAAACATCCATTTGCGAATCTGCTCGGCCCGATACGCCGGCTCTCCGCGATCGCCGCACCACTGCACGAGTTCATCGCGCGTGAGATCACTAAAACGTTTTCGTGCTGGGATTTCTGCCGGGGCATTCATAAAACAAGAGTTCGAAGACAAAGGAGCGTATTCACTGGTTCAAATCGTGCTGAATGCATTCTATCCGCAAGCGAGATAACTCACCAGCAGGCCACCCCAGGGTGATCGGGTATAACACAATGGGTCGGGTGGCGGGGGCG